>JAEUSS010000041.1 GCA_016788685.1 Prolixibacteraceae bacterium
TTGTATTCCTGATTGCAAGTACTGCCGAAATTAACCGCGGACCGTTCGACCTTGCAGAAGCCGAATCGGAATTAACGGCCGGATTCCACACCGAATATTCAGGCATTAAATTCGCCTTTTTCTTTCTGGCCGAGTACATGAACATGTTTATCGTTGCGGCTTTGGGCGCTACGGTATTTCTGGGCGGATGGATGCCATTCCACATCGGGAACTGGGAAGGATTCAACCAGATTATGGACTACATTCCGTCAATAGTTTGGTTCTTCTCCAAAACATTCTTCATCATACTGATCATCATGTGGTTTAAGTGGACATTTCCACGTCTCCGGATCGACCAGTTACTGACACTGGAATGGAAATACCTGCTACCGATCAGTTTGTTCAACATTGTATTGATTGCCTTTTTGGTCCTGATGGGCTGGCACTTTTAATCAGAAACGACCATGAATAGTATAATTAAATATTTTACTGACCTGTTCAACGGTATTTCGTCGTTGTGGGCCGGAATGCGTATCACGGGGAAATACTTTTTCAGTCCCGGAGCCATTGTTACCCAACAATATCCGGAAAACCGCAAAACCCTGAAAATGGCCGATCGGTTTAAGGGTGAGATCATTATGCCTCACGATGAAAACAACCAGCATGCCTGCACCGGTTGCGGTATTTGTGAAATGAACTGTCCGAACGGCTCCATCGAAATCCTGACCGACCGGGTTCCCAATGCCGAGGGCAAAATAGAGCGGGTAATCGACAAACACATTTACCACCTTTCGATGTGTACGTTTTGTGGTTTGTGTGTAAAAACCTGCCCGTCGGATGCGCTGGCTTTTGGGCAGGAATTCGAACATGCAGTTTTCGACCGGAATAAACTTACCAAAGTTCTGAATCAGCCTGGTTCAAAACTTAGAAAGGAGGCCAAATAATGAATGTATTCATGTTTTATATGTTCGCAGGAATTATCCTGATTTTTTCGCTCTTGTCTGTCACTACCCGAAGGATATTAAGAGCAGCCGTATATTTGCTTTGCGTTTTACTCGCCACAGCGGGATTGTATTTTATGCTGAATTACCAGTTTATGGCCGCCGTTCAGCTCACATTATACGCCGGAGGTATTGTTGTCCTGATCATTTTCAGCATTCTGCTAACCAGTCACATTACCCATCGTTTTAAACATCCCGACCTGGTAAAGCTGATCATGGGCGCCGGAACGGCCGCTGTCGGTGCAGGCTTGGTGATCAGCACCCTGCTCTCCCACTCCTTTCAGGCCAGCACGGCTCCTGAGTTGCCCGTGAATATGACCACAATCGGAACCCAGCTCTTAAGCACCGAAAAGAACGGATATGTTTTGCCTTTTGAGCTGATCAGCATCCTGTTGCTTGCAGCAATGATTGCCGCGATTGTAATTGCTAAAAAAGAAAAAAATAAAAATTCAGAAATATGATTCAGGGAATTCCAATCGAACATTTTTTAATCGTAAGCACGATCATGTTTTTCATCGGAGTTTGCGGTTTCATTATTCGCCGAAACTTAATCACCATGCTGATGGCTATTGAACTCATCCTGAATTCGGTAAATATCAATTTTGTAGTTTTCAACCGTTACCTGTACCCCGACCAGTTACAGGGACATTTTTTCTCGCTTTTTATTGTTGGCATTGCAGCTGCCGAGGCGGCAGTAGCGATCGCACTGATTATCAATATTTACAGAAAACTGCGGAATATTGACGTTGAAAATGTGAATGAAATGAAATTTTAAAACAGAAGACAATGACAGGATTTGCCTACACAATACTAATTCCGCTGATTCCGCTGATCGTGTTTCTGGTTACCGGATTGCTCGGGATGAAATGGAAACCAATCGTATCCGGATTGTTGGGAACCATCGGAATGGGAACTACATTTACGCTTTCTCTGCTCACTGCGGGAAAATACTTCTTCGGGGGGCACCATGCCGACGGGTTTCAAACCATCATCCCTTTTGAAACAACATGGCTGCGTTTCACCGATACCCTGCACATCAACATGGGCATTCTGCTCGACCCGATTTCGGTGATGATGCTGGTGGTGATCACGACCATTTCGTTTATGGTTCATCTTTACAGTTTGGGCTATATGAAAGGAGAAAAAGGATTCGCCCGCTTCTACGCCTTTTTATCACTGTTTACTTTTTCGATGTTGGGACTGGTGATTGCAACCAACATTTTCCAGATGTATATCTTCTGGGAACTGGTCGGTGTAAGTTCATTCCTGCTTATTGGTTTCTATTACACCAAACCATCGGCAGTGGCCGCATCGAAAAAAGCATTTATTGTTACCCGTTTTGCCGATTTAGGCTTCCTGATCGGTATCCTGATTCTTTCGTTTGTAACCGGAACTTTTGACTTCGGAAAGTTGACAGAACCCGGGACAGCCATCTTCGGAAGTGCTGCTTCAATGAGTTTCATGGGAATTTCGGCCATGACCTGGGCCATGACACTGATCTTTATTGGTGGTGCCGGAAAATCGGCCATGTTCCCTCTGCACATCTGGTTGCCCGATGCCATGGAAGGCCCGACACCGGTTTCTGCCTTGATCCATGCTGCAACCATGGTTGTTGCCGGCGTATTCCTGGTAGCCCGCATGTTTCCGGTCATCCATTTTCAGGCTCCCGCTGCTCAGGAAATTATTGGTTATGTTGGCGGTTTCACCTCGCTCTTTGCCGCGGTGATTGCCATTACGCAATTCGACATTAAACGGGTACTGGCCTTCTCCACCTTATCGCAGCTGGGTTATATGATGCTTGCCCTCGGTGTTTCAGGATATGGCGGCGAAGAAGGTTTGGGGTACATGGCTTCCATGTTCCATTTGTTTACCCACGCCATGTTTAAAGCGTTGCTGTTTCTCGGTGCAGGCTCAATCATTCATGCCGTCCATTCCAACTACATGTACGACATGGGTGGTCTGCGCAAATACATGCCAGTCACACACATCACTTTCCTGATTGCCTGTCTGACTATTGCCGGAGTTCCGCCGCTTTCAGGGTTCTTCAGCAAAGATGAAATACTGGTGGCAGCCCTTCACCACAACAAACTGTTGTTTGCCGTTGAATTTATTGTTGCAGGCCTGACAGCCTTTTACATGTTTCGCCTGTATTTCAATGTGTTCTGGGGAAAAGATCGCCACTACCATCATACGCCTCACGAAAGTCCGCTAACCATGTCCATTCCGTTGATGTTCCTTGCGGTGGCCTCTGTTTTTTCCGGATTTTTACCTTTCCATCACCTGGTAACTTCGGATAAGATGGGGTTCGACACTGAAATGCACATGGCAGTTGCCGTACCATCAGTATTGATTGGTTTATTGGGCATCGCGATGGCCTGGATTCTTTACAAAAAGGAAAGCAGCATTCCGGCCAAACTTGCCAACAAGTTCGGGATATTGTATACTGCCACATACAACAAGTTTTATTTTGACGAGATTTACTTGTTTGTGACCAGGAGAATCATATTCAACTACATTTCTCGCCCCATTGCCTGGTTCGACCGTCATATTATCGACGGGTTTATGGTTGGCATTGGCCTGGTTACCGAAAAAATATCTTATCAAATCAAAGGAATGCAATCCGGACAACTGCAGCACTATGCATTTATGTTCGTTGCCGGAACATTGGCTCTGGCGCTTTCTTTGCTTTATTTTCTGATGTAAAATATTAAATAATATTCTCATGAATATTCTGACTTCATTAGTAGTTATACCGATACTGACCATCATCGCGATCCTTTTTACCAAAGGATTAAAAGGCGCGAGATTGGTTTCGGCAATCGGCATGGGGGTTCAGCTTCTGGTAACAGCTGTTCTTTTATTCTCGTACCTCGGCCTGAGAAAAGCCGGAGTTACCGATGAAATGGTTTTTACTGCTGATTACACCTGGTTTAAGAGTTTAAATATCCATTATTTCATCGGGGTCGACGGTATCGCCGTTGCCATGCTTTGCCTGACTTCCATCGTGGTATTTGCAGGCATATTTGCATCATGGGAAATGGAATACCTTTCGCGGGAATTCTTCATTTCGCTCATTTTGCTGGCAACCGGAGTTTACGGCTTCTTCATTTCGCTCGATTTGTTTACCATGTTCCTGTTCTACGAATTGGCAGTGATCCCGATGTACTTGCTCATCGGCGTATGGGGCAGCGGCCCGAAAGAAAGTTCGGCCATGAAACTGACATTGATGCTGATGGGAGGTTCTGCCCTGCTGATGGTCGGTATCTTCGGAATCTATTACAACTCAGCTCCCGACGGAGGCCCGCTCACTTTTAACATCCTTGAGATTGCCAAAATACAGATACCTG
>JAEUSS010000070.1 GCA_016788685.1 Prolixibacteraceae bacterium
AGTTACTACGATCTGCTTTTCGGCGAAGAAACTACCCGGTACGTATTTCGCATCCTGGCGCTTAAACTGGTTATGGAAAATCCTGACGAATATGGGTTTCAGGTTGAAAAAAATCAGCTTTATCCCGTTATCGAAACCAAAACAATTGAAGTAAACGGTCCGGTTGCCGACTGGGCAAGCTTCGCCATCGAAAAAGGGATCAATTATAAGATTCTGAAAATGTTTAATCCCTGGCTTAGGGAAACTTTCCTGAAAAATTCAGCCATGAAAACCTACACATTAAAAATTCCGGAGAAGAATTTCCGAACCAAACTGAACTGACGAACAGATGCAAATAAATCCAAACATTAATGCTCCGGACGAAGTAACCGAAGAAGATGGCCTGATCGTTGTTCACGGCGCCCGCGTTCACAATTTGCAAAATGTGAATGTCGAAATTCCGCGCAACAAACTTTCGGTGATCACCGGTTTAAGTGGCAGCGGGAAGTCATCGCTGGCTTTCGACACCATTTATGCCGAAGGACAGCGCCGTTATATCGAAACGTTTTCGGCCTATGCCCGCTCTTTCCTGGGAAATATGGAGCGCCCGGATGTTGATCTGATAACGGGGCTTAGTCCGGTAATTGCTATTGAGCAGAAAACGACCAATAAAAATCCGCGATCAACAGTAGGCACTGTGACCGAAATATATGACTTCCTGCGATTGTTATATGCCCGGGCCGGCGAGGCCTATTCGTACAACACCGGCGAGAAGATGGTAAAATATACGGATGATCAGATTTTAAGCCTGATAAAAAAAACATTTGCCGGGCGAAAAATCCTGATCCTGGCTCCGGTGGTACAAGGCCGAAAAGGACACTACCGCGAGCTGTTCGAACAAATCCTGAAAAAAGGGTTCCTGAATGCCCGGATCGATGGTGAAGTAACCGAGCTGAAAGCGGCTATGCGACTGGATCGCTACAAAAACCACTTCATCGAAATCGTTGTCGATCGTTTGGTGGTTGATGATGCCAGCGATAAACGGCTGCGCGAATCCCTTCAGTTGGCTATGAAGAACGGACA
This sequence comes from Prolixibacteraceae bacterium, assembly GCA_016788685.1. Lineage (GTDB taxonomy): Bacteria > Bacteroidota > Bacteroidia > Bacteroidales > Prolixibacteraceae > Aquipluma. Next base: position 1,063 of record JAEUSS010000070.1, read on the forward strand.
CGGAATTTCCATGATTCTGGATCGCGACACGCAGGAAGCTAAATATTACAGCCGCCAGCTGATGTGTCCGACGACCGGAATTTCGTATAACGAACCCGCGCCACATAATTTTTCGTTTAACTCGCCGCAGGGCGCGTGTCCGCGGTGTAACGGTTTGGGGGTAATCAGCGAGATTGATCTTGAAAAGATTGTTCCGGATGATACGAAAACCATTCACAACGGCGGGATTGCCCCGCTCGGATCGCACAAAAATACACTGGTCTTCTGGCAGATTGAAGCTTTGGGCGAGATGTTTGGTTTTAACCTGAAAACACCGATTAAAGATATTCCCGAAGATGGGTTGAACGCCATCCTTTTTGGAACCAATGAGCGGATTCAGCTGAAAAATTCGCCGTTGGGTGTTTCCATGAACTACATGATGACCTACGAAGGCGTAATTAAATACATCGACGCACAGAAAGACGATAACCCGTCGCAAAAGGCTCAGAAGTGGGCTAACCAGTTTATCCGCGAAATTCCTTGTCCGGAATGTAACGGGAACCGGCTGAAAAAAGAGTCGCTTTTTTTCCGTATTGACGGGAAAAATATCTCCGAACTGGCCAAACTTGATATTTCTGAACTCAGCTTGTGGCTGACTGATCTGGAAGATCGGCTGAGCGACCGTCAGCGGAAGATCGCAGTGGAGGTTGTGAAAGAAATCCGCGACCGGATTCGTTTCCTGAATGATGTGGGACTGAACTACCTGTCGCTCGACCGTACTTCCAGAACACTTTCCGGAGGTGAGTCACAGCGTATCCGGCTGGCTACCCAAATCGGCTCGCAACTGGTCAACGTGCTGTATATTCTTGATGAGCCGAGTATCGGGCTGCACCACCGCGACAACCTCCGGCTGATCAACTCGCTGGAGCAGTTGCGCGATACCGGCAATTCGGTGATCGTAGTCGAGCACGATAAAGACATGATGATGAATGCGGATTACGTGATCGACATGGGCCCTTTTGCCGGACGGCATGGCGGACACGTGGTGGCAGCGGGCACTCCGCAGCAAATCCTCACTGCCGGAACGCTCACGTCCAAATATTTGCTGGGCGAGGCACAAATCACAGTTCCGGAGAACAGACGGAAGGGAAACGGGCTCGTGCTTTCGCTCAAAGGTTGCACGGGAAATAATCTGAAGAATATTTCGGTTGATTTTCCTTTGGGAAAACTGATTTGCGTAACCGGAGTTTCAGGAAGCGGAAAGTCTACGCTGATAAATTCAACACTGCAACCTATTTTGAGCCAGCATTTCTACGGGTCGGTTAAAGATCCGCTTTCGTATTCCGAAATTGTCGGGTTAGAACACATCGATAAAGTCGTACAGGTTGATCAGTCGCCTCTGGGTCGCACCCCGCGCAGCAATCCGGTAACATATACAGGCGTTTTCTCCGACATCCGGAACTTGTTTGCCCAGCTGCCTGAAGCTAAAATCAGGGCATATTTGCCCGGAAGGTTTTCGTTTAACGTTAAAGGCGGGCGCTGCGAAGATTGTCAGGGCGGCGGTTTGAAGCAGATTGAGATGAGCTTTTTGCCTGATGTGTATGTGCATTGCGATACCTGCAACGGCCGGCGCTACAACCGCGAAACGCTCGAAGTTCGCTACAAAGGCAAATCAATCGGTGATGTGCTGGATATGACCATTAATCAGGGGGTTGAGTTTTTTGAGCACATCCCGTCTATTGCCCACAAGCTGAAAACTATTCAGGATGTGGGATTGGGATACATTACCCTTGGGCAGTCGTCAACAACACTTTCCGGGGGAGAGTCGCAGCGGGTAAAACTGGCAACTGAGCTGGCAAAAAAAGATACCGGAAAAACCATGTATATTCTTGATGAGCCAACAACAGGACTTCATTTTGAAGATATCCGCGTGTTGCTCGAAGTGTTGAATAAACTGGTTGAGCGCGGCAATACCGTGATTGTTATTGAGCACAACATGGATGTGATTAAAGTTTCTGACCACATCATCGACATTGGCCCTGAAGGTGGAAAAGAGGGCGGGCGAGTGGTGTGTTTCGGGACTCCGGAAGAGATCATGGAAAACAACGAGTCATTTACAGCTAGATACCTTAAACCAGAACTTGAGAGTTCAAAAAAACATTAACAGATGAGTACAGTCGATATTTATTGTGTCAACACCGGTACCAAACGAACTTATCCGTTGGGTGTAACCCTGGTTGAAATTATGAACGATTTTCAGGTGAAACTTGCAAATCCAATCCTGGGAGCGCTTGTGAACAACAAGGTGAAGGAGCTTTCTTTCGTGGTTGTTAAATCAAAAAAAGTAGAGTTTATCGATTATTCGCACCCCGATGGCATGCGCCTGTATGTCCGTTCGCTGTTCTTTATCCTGTATGCTGCAGTTCGCGAGGTTTTTCCGGAGGTAAAGCTGCGGATGATGCACGGAATATCCAGGGGGTACTACTGCGAACTGGCTGGCCTGGGGCGTCCGGTTACCGATTCGGACATTTTTGCCATCAAATCGGAAATGAGGCAATGGGTCGAAAAGGATGTTCCTTTTATAAAAGAAGGCTTGCCAACAGAGGAAGCTGTAGAAATCTGCCGGAAGCAGAGCCTGGATTTTAAGGCTAAACTTTTTGAACAGCAGGGGGCTCTGTTTACCTATCTCTATTTTATGGATGGGCTGGCTAATTATTTCTACGGGCACTTGGTCCCGTCGACCGGTTATTTGAAGGTTTTCGACCTGGTTCCGTACTACGAGGGTTTGCTGCTCCGGATTCCTGATCCTGAGAAATTCAGTGAAGTGCAGCCCTATTTTAAACTGGATAAGCTGTTTGGCGTTTTTCAGGAACATAAGGACTGGGCTGAACTTTTGGACGTGCCCAATGTGGCTAACCTGAATGAAAATATCCTGAAAGGAACCAGCGGTGATATTCTGAAGATATCTGAAGCACTGCACGAGAAAAAGATTGCCGAAATTGCCAATCAGATTCACGACCGGTATGACAAAGTTAAAATTGTGCTGATTGCAGGCCCTTCAGCTTCAGGGAAGACAACATTCAGCAAACGGCTGATGGTTCAGTTAGCCGTGAACGGACTGAAACCAACCATGATTTCGCTGGACGATTATTTTGTCGACCGCGAGAAAACACCGAAAGACAAGAACGGCGAATACGATTTTGAGGCTTTGGATGCTATTGATATCGAATTTTTTAACCGGCAACTGGTACAGCTTTTTAACGGGGAGACTGTTGAGTTGCCAAAGTTTAATTTTACGGTAGGAAAGAAATTTCCTTCAGGTAAAAAGCTGAAAATCGGAGATGGAAGTATCCTGATTGTTGAGGGCATTCATGGAATGAACCCCGGTTTGGTTCCTCATATTAAGCCTGAAAATACATTTAAAATATTCTTGTCAGCGCTGACTCAAATCTCAATTGACGATCAGAATCACATTTCGACGACCGACAACCGGATGATCCGGCGGATGATTCGCGACAGCAAGTACCGTAACTACTCGGCTCAGGACACCATTCGCCGCTGGCCGAGCGTTCGTGCTGGCGAGGACAAAAACATTTTCCCGTATCAGGAAAATGCCGATGTAATGTTCAATTCTGCTTTGATATACGAACTTGCCGTACTGAAGAAATACGCCGAACCATTGCTGAAATCGGTTCCTGAAAGTCAGGACGAGTTTAGTGAAAGTAATCGTTTGCTGAAGTTTCTGTCGTACTTTAAAACCATTGACGATCTTGAAATTCCGCCGACCTCGCTGATCCGGGAATTTTTGGGCGGAAGCAGCTTCACGTATTGATTCAAGCCGGTTCCGGAAGACATGTTTTTCAGGGCTCAAGTCATTGATTATCGTTCAGTGGATTGGGCCCTGAATTGGTTTACCCGATGCCGTATAGAAAAATTTGATGAAAAAAAATGATTCTTATTTGGAATAAATCCAAATAGGTGCTATGTTTGTATAGAAGATAAAAGAGTATTAAATTCTTATTTTAATTAAAAATACAACTAATGGCATTCGAATTAAAAAAATTACCATACGCATACGATGCTCTCGAACCCTACATCGATGCACAAACGATGGAAATTCATCATGGTAAACATCATGCAGCATACACCAATAACCTGAATGCTGCTGTACAGGGAACTGCTCTCGAAGGGCAATCAATTGAAGAAATTTTGGCTAAAATATCGGCTCATCCGGTTGCCGTACGCAACAACGGAGGCGGTTTCTACAATCACAATTTGTTTTGGGAAGTGATGGCTCCGGGAGGTGCTAAAGCTCCTGAAGGTGATTTGGCGAAAGCGATCAACAACTCGTTTGGGTCTTATCAGAATTTTAAAGAAGCTTTTACCAAAGCAGCCATAACCAGGTTTGGGTCTGGTTGGGCATGGCTGGTAAAGCAGGGTGATAGTTTGGTAATTTCGTCCACACCCAATCAGGATAACCCGTTAATGGATTTGGCTGAAGTAAAAGGAATCCCGGTACTTGGAGTAGATGTGTGGGAACACGCGTACTATTTAAAGTATCAAAACCGGAGGCCTGATTACGTTGATGCCTTTTACAACGTGGTTAATTGGGACGAAGTTGCCCGACGGTTTAAAGGTTAGTTGATTTTTGGTTTTTTTCCGCCCGGGACAGAGGTTCCGGGCGGTTTTTTTTTACAGGTGCCTTATTCAGAATAAGTATAAATTACTCCGGAATAGCTGATTTTACAAACCTTTTGATTCTTGTTTCTGTTATCTTGGTGAAAACTAAAAATCATTGTTTAACCAAAAAGATAACTAAAATGAGTTTTACATTACCCGCATTACCTTATGCCATTGATGCTTTGGAGCCTTTTATTAGCGCCAGGACCCTGGAGTTTCATCATGGCAAACACCATCAGGCTTACGTTACCAACCTGAATAACCTGATTGCCGGAACTGAATTCGAAAACGCAGATCTGGAAACCATTGTTAAAAAATCAGAAGGTGGTATTTTCAATAACGGAGCCCAGGTTTTTAACCATACTTTTTACTTCGAACAATTTTCAGCCAAACCGGCAACTGAACCAACAGGAGCATTAAAAGCTGCCATCGAAAGTACTTTTGGTTCCCTGGATGCGTTTAAAGAGGCATTCAATAAAGCTGCGGCCACCCAGTTTGGTTCGGGTTGGGCCTGGCTGGTTAAAGATGCTGCCGGAAAACTGAGCATTGTGCAGACAAGTAATGCCGGCTGTCCGGTTCGCGACGGGCTCACACCGCTTTTAACCTGCGACGTTTGGGAACACGCTTATTACCTCGATAAGCAGAATCTTCGCCCGGCTTACATTGCCGATTTCTGGAAAATAATGGACTGGAAAGTTGTTGAAGGAAGGTTGTGATTGATGATT
>JAEUSS010000092.1 GCA_016788685.1 Prolixibacteraceae bacterium
TTGCCTTCGCCGAACTGAAGGATTCGGGTGGGATAAACTTGAGTGAGAGTTGCTGTTTTTCGATTTAGTTCCATTGAGGTTAAATTTAGAAGTTCGTCCGTGTTCGCACACGGGATGAGAATTTTTAAAACCGTGCTCGCACACGGTTTCTGTACAAATGTATGTTTTTATTCTTTCGTCCTTAACCTGTTTTCCGGATGTGTGGTGTAATGTGTTTATAATCAGTGTGTGTTGTTTTATTCTTAATGATTATTTAATAAATATGTCTGCCTGAGACATTTCACGGAGTAATTATTTCTATTTTTAACTTTTCATTCGGGCATCCGGATGAAAAGTTAACCTTGAGAGTTTTCGGGAATGGGCTTTATTGCCGCCCAAAGTTTCAACCTGAAAGAATGATTGAGAAGCAGATTTATATCATAACCGGTGGCCCCGGATTTGGAAAAACGGCGCTCATCAATGAGTTGCGCAAGTGCGGATATCTATGTTCTGACGAGTTTGCCCGTGACTTGATTGAAGATCAGGTAAAGAATGGAGGCGATATCCTTCCCTGGAAAAATCCCGGACTTTTTCAGCAAGAAATTTTGAGACAGCGCATCGAATTTTTCGAGGCAGCTCCGGATGAGGCCGTCGCTTTTGCCGACCGTGGTATCCCCGACCAACTTGCTTTTGCACTTTATAAAGGGATGGGTACACCTGAAATTTTGGTGCGGACTGCCAGTGAGTATCGTTACGCACCTCAGGTTTTTGTTACACCGCCGTGGACCGAGATATTTACGAATGACCCTACTCGCACAGAGACATTCGATGAAGCTGTGCAGATTCACCGATCGGTATCGGAGACTTATCTGAACCTGAACTATCAGATTGTTGAGTTGCCTTTTCTTTCCGTAAAAAAACGGATGGATTATATCCTGCAAACCTTATTAAAACACAAATACAATGAACATTAACCGACGTAATTTTCTTCGGAATGCGGCCGCAACAACCGTTGGAATTGCTGCTATTCCTGAAATTCTCTCAGCTGCGATGCCTTCCGCAGAAAAAAAACAAAAAAGTATTTTATCTTCCCTCAAGCCCGGGAGTGTGATTCTTTTTCAGGGTGATTCAATTACAGATGCAGGGCGCGTAAAGGAGAAACAAGTCCCTAATTCGACAGGATGTTTCGGCTCCGGATATGCGCTTTTAGCTGCTGCTTATTTGTTGAATACGCGTGCGAACCAGAATTATACGATATACAATAAGGGCATCAGCGGGAATAAAGTTTTTCAGTTGGCAGATCGGTGGCAGAAAGATTGTTTTGATCTGAATCCGCAGGTTCTCAGTATTTTAATTGGTGTAAACGACTTCTGGCATAAACTGGAGGGGAGGTACGACGGGACTGCAGAACGTTACGAGAACGATTACCGGCAGCTGTTGACCCTGACAAAAAAAATGCTTCCGGATGTCAAACTTATTATTGGCGAGCCCTTTGCTGTTTTAGGATGTTCGGCTGTCAATGAAAAGTGGTTTCCTGAATTTGATGCTTACCGCGTTGCCGCACAAAAACTGGCCACCGAGTTTGGTGCCGTGTTTATTCCTTATCAGACCATTTTTAACGAAGCTCAGAATTATGCTCCCGGCAGATACTGGACGGGTGACGGAGTTCATCCCTCCATGGCAGGAA
>JAEUSS010000102.1 GCA_016788685.1 Prolixibacteraceae bacterium
TGGAACAAAACAACCTCCGCTTACAGGCCAAATATGCCAAAATGGAAGAAGAGGAAGTGCTGTTTGAAGAATTTAACTGCGAGGACGCCGATTACCTGATGGTCGCATTTGGCTCTTCGGCACGCATTTGCCAAAAAGCCGTTGACCTGGCACGCGCAAAAGGCATTAAAGTTGGCCTCCTGCGCCCCATTACTCTGTTCCCGTTCCCTAAAAAACCAATAGCTGCTTTGGCACAAAAGGTAAAAGGAATGCTGGTCGTTGAAATGAATGCCGGACAAATGATTGAAGATGTGCAACTCGCTGCCGGATGTGCAATCCCGGTTAAACATTTCGGACGAATGGGCGGAATCATCCCGAGTCCGGGAGAAGTGGTTGAGGCCCTTGAACAAAAACTGATAGGAGGATAATTTATGGAACTGGCAGATATCATTAATCCCAATAATCTGGTTTACGAAAAACCAAAATTATTAACCAGCAACACCATGCATTATTGCCCCGGCTGCAGCCACGGTGTCGTGCATAAATTGTTGGCTGAGGTTATCGAAGATCTGGGCATTCAGGACAAAACCATTGGTGTTTCGCCTGTAGGATGTGCCGTTTTCGCATACAACTATCTGGACATTGACTGGCAGGAAGCAGCTCACGGAAGAGCTCCGGCGGTAGCTACCGGTATCTCGCGTACCAATCCCGACAAAGTCGTTTTTACCTACCAGGGCGACGGCGATTTGGCATCGATCGGTGCCGCAGAAATAATGCACGCCTGCAACCGCGGCGAAAACATGGTTGTTATCTTTGTTAACAACGGTATATACGGCATGACTGGCGGACAGATGGCTCCAACCACTTTAGTCGGTCAGGTTACTGCTACAACACCCAACGGACGTGACGTCGGACGAAACGGGTATCCGCTTAAAATTACCGAACTGATTGCCCAATTGCCCGGCACATCGTATGTCACCCGTCAATCTGTGCATACACCGGCCACAATCCGGAAATGCAGAAAAGCCATTGCAAAAGCATTTCAGGCAGCAATCGATAAAAAAGGCACTTCTTTCGTTGAGATCGTTTCAACCTGTAACATGAACTGGAAGATGACTCCGGTAAAAGCCAACGAATGGATGATTGAGAACATGTTCCCGTTCTACGTCCCCGGCGATTTGAAAGACAGCTCAAAAGCTGATCCTGAAAGTTACACACCACTTAAAAACTGAAAATCATGACCGAAGAAATCATCATAGCCGGATTTGGCGGCCAGGGCGTACTTTCTATGGGGAAAATTTTAGCTTATTCAGGCGTAATGGCCGATCAGGAAGTTTCCTGGTTCCCTTCGTACGGCCCCGAAATGCGCGGAGGGACAGCAAATGTCACCGTTATCCTCAGCGACAACCGGATTAGCTCGCCTGTTCTGAATCAATATGATACCGCAATTATCCTGAATCAGCAGTCGATGGACAAATTTGAATCGCATGTAAAAAAAGGTGGCGTGCTGATCTACGATCCCAACGGAATTATCCATCCGCCCAAACGTACTGATATCAATATATACAAGATCGAAGGAACCCTGATTGCTGCAGAGCTGGGCAATGTTAAAACTTTCAACATGGTAGTTTTGGGTGCTTACCTGAAAGCCAAGCCTGTTGTAAAGATGGAGAGTGTTGAAAAAGGTCTGCAGAAATCACTGCCAGCCCGGCACCATTCACTGATCCCGATGAACCTCGAAGCTGTTCAGAAAGGGTTCGAAAGCCTGGAACTGGTGCAGGCCGTTTAGTTCAAAACGTCTAACTTCAAATAAAAATACCCGCAGGAGACAATCTTGCGGGTATTTTTGTCATTTCGAAAAAATAATCTTCAAGGCTACCAGCATCAGCAGTCCTCCAAACATTTTTTTCAGGATTTTATCGGGTATACTGATCGAGATCATCGTGCCAAAATACGTCCCGATAAAAAACATAACCGCCAGAACCAGGGCAAATTTCCAATTTACGTAACCGTTTTTCCAGTAAATAATGGCAGCCATCAGAGTTACGGGCGGGATCATAAAAGCCAACGAGGTTCCCTGCGCCTGATGTTGTGACAGGCCCAGAAAGAATATAAGTGCCGGAATTACGATGATCGCTCCGCCAACACCAAAAGTACCGCTGAAAACACCTGCCAACAGACCAATGATTGCCAGCAGAATAATCTGAGTGACTGTCATCAGGAGTAATTTTAAAGAATGAAAACACTAAACTTTCTGTATTAAAGCATTGAACCTGAACCCGATTCCGTGAAGGTTCAGTATTTTAATGCTTTCGTCGCTGCTCAGGTACTTCCTCAACCTGGAAATGAATACATCCAGACTTCGCCCCAGATAATAATCGTCAGAGCCCCAGACTTGCTTCAAAATATCTGAACGAACCAACACCTTGTTGGGATTATCACAGAAATAGCGCAGCAGTTCGGCCTCTTTATAGGTTAACGTTTTTCGTTCACCATCGGCATCCAGAATCAAGCTGTCAAAGTAAAAGTTAAAATGTCCGACTTTATAATAGTTCTTATCAACGGCCGGCTCCGTTGTATGGAGGCTTCTTTTCAGGAAAATCCTGATTTTAAGCAACAATTCCTCCATACTGAATGGTTTGGTGATGTAATCATCTCCTCCGATGGTTAGCCCGTTAATGCGGTCTTCTGTCATCGAACGAGCCGTCAGAAAGATAATCGGAACATGATCGTCAATCTCGCGAATATCTTTGGCAAGCGTAAAACCGTCCTTCCGCGGAAGCATAACATCCAGCAGACACAGGCTAAATTTTCCCGATTTGAATGCTTTCAGTCCGGATTCTCCATCTTCGGATGATGTGACCACGTAACCGTTTTGTTCCAGATTATCTTTAATGATGAAGTTAAGGGTTTGATCGTCCTCAACCAACAGAATCTTTTCGCCCGGATAGTTCATTTTGCTGATTTCTTAATTTCAACAATAAAAGTACTTCCTTTCCTCGAATTTTCGATCACATTTATTCGCCAACCGTGTCGCTGAACAATTTTTTTCACATAATCCAGTCCTAATCCAAAGCCCTTAACATCATGAACATTACCCGTCGGCACACGATAAAACCGGTTGAATATCTTTTTACGGTCTTCTTTAGAAATACCAATACCGTTATCATCAAACGAAACATGATAATGGTTACGCCCTTCATCTATTCGGATCAGGATGTCCGGATCAACCGCACAATACTTAATCGCATTATCCAAGACATTAAATATCAGATTGGAAAAATGAAGTTTGTCTGCATTGATCAATGCCGGATTAACCGATGATTCGAGCCTGACATGGTATACTCTTCCGTTCTGGCTGTTCCGGAACTCTTGTATCGCTTCGGTGACAAATGCATTGAGCTCGATCTGTTCCAGATTAAGTTGCAACTTCGTTTTCTCGATGGTTGCCATCTGGAGCAATTTTTCAACATGCGCCGAAAGCCGCTTGTTTTGTTGTCCAACAATCCGCACATAATCCGCCAGACGTTCGGGCTGGCTGACGATTCGCGGATCTGAAAGAACCTTAGCCGCCAACTCGATCGAAGCTATTGGTGTTTTAAATTCATGAGTCAGGTTGTTGATAAAGTTCTTCTGAATCTCACTCAACTGCTTTTGTTTAATAATGACATAGAAAGCATACCCGAAGAAGATAACGACAAAAAACAGAATTCCGTTTAAAAAATACCACCCCATTAAACGCGAATTATAAAACTCCGAACGATCGGGGAAATGAACTCCGAAATAATAGGTAAACTTTTCACAGGTTGGCAATGTGCATGCTTTTTCCTTTTTTTCAGATTTTTTATGAGCCTTGTTGTAATGATCATCATACATGAGCTCTTCGACACTGCAAGGTGATGAATCTTTATTCTCGGTCACTTTCTGTCTGGAAGGCATCGATGCATTTCCGCGTACCATTTGGCGGGAATTACAATCGTAAATGGCGTATTCGTATGTCAGGTTCAGATTCTTTCTCTTGAATTCGACTTCCAGAAGGTGCCCCAGCATATTCGGATCAATGACATCATTTACACTTACAACATAGTAATTGTTTGAAATTTGTTCAACCTGGCAGCTTTCGGCCGGCTTCGCCTGACCACCATGCAACCTGGCATTGTATTCGTTAATCTGGCTGGCAACGCTCCTGAGCGCACCGGCGGTTAACTGATGGAATTGCTTTTCATTGAGGTCGTATGAATTCTTCAGGAAGAAAAACTGAACAAGCAAGATGCCTACCACCGAAACGGTAGCCATAATTATAAGAAAACCAATCGAATTCCGTTTCATGAAATAATAACACCATTAAATTGAATACTCATTCTCCCTCATGCCCGAAGTGTCATCAATCGGACAGCATGCCCTCCGGTCAACGAAAGCATACAGGTTCAAAACAAACCAGCCAACGCGCTGTTGCATTTCCCATAAAAAATAAGAAATTTGCGATTGTCGCTGTGCAAATAAATATGCTTCCCTATACCCGGTCATTTATCCCTGATTGACAGCACGAAGCTACTCAAAAAAAATGCAGGCGACCTGTTCATTAACATCTCATTAACAAAAGTTTATTGGATTTAACAGCAATTCAGGAAAAGGTTTTCTAGTTTTGTAATTATTGCAGAACAATAAAACAGAATTGGATTCTGTCGTTGGATGAAATCCGGATGTCTTATCATGAAAAAAAACTATATGAAAATTGGTATTTCGCTTCTTTTGGCATTTCTCATCTGTATGCCATTTGCTAATCAGGCGCAAACTGCAAAATCACGTATTGCCTTTGAAAAACTTCAGCACAACTTCGGAACATTTAAAGAAGAGCTTGGTGTGCAAACGGTATCATTTGTCTTCAAAAATGACGGTTCAGTCCCACTGATCCTGAATAATGTGCAGGCATCTTGCGGGTGTACCACTCCCGAATGGACACGGGAACCTCTGGCTCCGAACGCCAAAGGAATCATTAAAGTGAGCTACGACCCCCGCAACCGGCCAGGTGTATTCAACAAATCCATCCGCGTAAGTTCGAATGCTGAAAACTCCGATGTCGTCCTGACCATCGTAGGCGAAGTTACGCCCAGGGCCAGGACTGTTGAAGAAAACTACCCGAACGCAATCGGGCCGTTACGTGCAAAAACCAACCACCTGGCGTTTAACGTCATCAAAGAAAATCAGGTCAGGAAAGACAGTATCGAAATCATAAACAACTCGGCACAGTTGGTCCAGCTCAGTTTCAAAACCCCACCGCCGCACCTGAGTGCTGTTATCAGACCTGAAAAACTCGCAGCAAAACAAAAAGGGTACATTGTGGTAACTTTTGATGCTTCTAAAATCAAGGCATATGGGTTTGTCATGCACCGCATGTATTTGAATGTTGACGGACAAGACGACTACCGAAACTCCATTGCTGTAAGCACAACCCTGGAAGAAGATTTTTCGAAACTGACACCTGCCGAACTAGCTGCAGCCCCTGCCGCAAAATTCGATGCCGAATCGTTTGATTTTGGCAACATTAAATCAAATGCTAAAGTTGAGCATACCTTCCTCCTGAAAAACCTGGGGAAAAGGGATTTAATTATTCGCGATGTAAAAAGCTCGTGTGGCTGCACAGCCGTTTCTCCTTCAAAAAATATGATTGCTTCAAACGAAAGCGTACCCCTCAAGGTTGTTTTTGATGCAAGCGGGAAAAGCGGACGGCAAAATAAAACGATCACTGTTATTACCAACGACCCTAAAAATCCGACAAGCATTCTGAGGATTTCAAGCTACATTTTAACGCAGTAAACTCCTAAAATATCGAATGAGGTGAGCCGGTTCAGTATTTTGGACCGGCTTCCTTTTTTTCCAAAGCGGCGCAATTTCGTAAAGATTTCATTTCATCGTTATGCAAAAGTCTGAGGGGATCGTTACATTCGCATAAAATTATATTGACATGATTAGAGAACAGCCTCATTCTCACATCGAGAATGACCCGGAGTACACCGGATTAAATGTTAATCAAGGGATTGAGCCATTACCATCGGTAAGCGAAGACTCAGTTAAACGATTTCTGAAAAATAAGAAAAAGCGTTCTCTGTCAGTCGAGCAATATGTTGATGGTATCTTAAATGGCGACATTACGATTTTGAGTCAGGCCGTCACTTTGGTCGAAAGCTCAAAACCAGCACATCAGGAAATTGCGCAGGAGATTATTGTCAGGTGTTTACCTTTCAGCGGCAATTCAGTCCGCATCGGAATTACAGGGGTTCCCGGGGTGGGGAAAAGTACGTTCATCGAAGCTATGGGTAAACACATCACTTCAAAAGGTGAAAAACTGGCGGTACTGGCCATTGACCCGAGCAGCGAACGAACAAAAGGAAGCATACTGGGTGACAAAACACGCATGGAAGATTTATCGACCGATCCGAACGCCTACATACGTCCTTCCCCGTCAGCAGGTTCGCTGGGCGGAGTCGCCCGAAAAACGCGCGAGACCATTATTTTGTGCGAAGCGGCCGGCTTTAATCACATTTTCATCGAAACTGTCGGAGTTGGCCAAAGTGAAACGGCTGTACATTCGATGGTCGACTTTTTTCTTCTGCTGATGCTGGCCGGTGCCGGCGACGAATTGCAGGGAATCAAGCGGGGAATTATGGAAATGGCCGATGCCATAACCATCAACAAAGCTGATGGCAACAACATCGAAAAAGCCGGGCTGGCGCGTATCCAGTATGCAAATGCGCTGCATTTGTTCCCGGCAACCGAATCGGGCTGGAACCCTAAGGTTTTAACCTGCTCGGCCTATCTGAAAACCGGAATCGGCGAAATCTGGGACACTATTGGCGAATATCTGGCTCATGTGAAAAATAACAATTACTTTCAGCACCGCCGAAACGAGCAGTCGAAATTCTGGATGTACGAAACCATCAACGAACAACTCCGGAACGACTTTTACCTGAATGAACAGGTAAAGGAACTAATGAAAGAATCGGAGAAAAAAGTCCTGAAAGAAGAGATCTCGTCGTTTGTTGCCGCCAAAAAGTTGCTCGATTTTTACAATCAGATCAGGAAAAAATAATTAAATACACTTAATAATCAGATTAATGAGAAATGCACTTACACTTTTAATTTTTGCTTTGGCCGTCTTTGCCTGCCAAACAGCAAAAGATGAATTTTCGATTAAAGGAACAGTTTCCGGCGTTGAAACCGGGAAAGTTTACTTGCAAAAACTGGTCGACGGACAGCCCCAAAGCGTTGATACAGCCGATATTGTCGGCGGTAAATTTACGTTTAAAGGCAAAATGGACATCGCTGACATCCGCTTTCTCCGCCTGAACGAACAGGATTATTTTGCCCAATTCTTCCTCGACAATTCCAATATTACCGTCGAAGCCTATAAAGACAGCCTGCGCAGCACCAAAATTACCGGTTCTCCAACCCAGGACGTTTTCCAGATCTTTATTACTGAAATGGAAAAGCTGAATAAAGACGTAATGGCTCTTCAGGGAAAATACCAGACTGCCATGTCAACCGGAAACACCAACGATGCCGAGAAAGCAAAAATCGACTATCAGGCGATGATCGACAACAACAAGGTTTACATCAAAAACTTCGTCAAAGAACACCCCAACTCTGTTGTCTCGCCGTTTATTCTTTTAAACCAGATGGCCGGAGAATTAGACGATACTGAACTCGAGACCATCACCAACTCCTTTGCTCCTGAGATTGGCGCTTCGGAATATGTTGTAAAACTGAAAGAAATGGTGGCCGAAAAGAAAAAAACCGCCGTTGGCGTTGAAGCTCCCGATTTCACGATGAACGATCCGGAAGGAAAACCGGTTCAGTTATCGTCTCTGCGCGGAAAGATTGTATTGATTGACTTTTGGGCTTCGTGGTGCGCACCTTGCCGTCAGGAAAATCCGAATGTGGTAAAACTGTATCAGCAGTACCGCGACAAAGGTTTTGAAATCATCGGCGTATCGCTTGACCGGACCAAAGAAGAATGGGTTCAGGCCATTAAAGACGACAAACTTAGCTGGATCCATGTTTCTGATCTTCAGTACTGGCAGAACTCAGCTGCCCGCTTATATGCAGTTAACCTTATTCCTCAAACCTACCTGCTCGATAAAGACGGGAAGATTATCGCCAAAGGCTTAAGAAGCGAACAACTGGAAAAGAAACTTCAGGAATTATTCCCGAACTAAAAAACTCTCCGGATTATAGCATACAAACAGAAAGGCCGCACAACGCGGCTCTTTCTGTTTTATAAATACCTGAAGTATTCGGTACTATGAAAAACTTTTCATTGCACCAGGATGTTATTATGCTGTTTGATTTTAATCTAAAGAAGCAATCGATATGAGTTACGATTTATTAGTAGTAGGTAGCGGTCCCGGCGGATATGTAGCTGCCATCAGAGCCGCTCAGTTAGGCTTACATGTGGGGGTTGTTGAGAAAGAAAACCTTGGCGGGATTTGCCTGAACTGGGGTTGCATCCCGACCAAATCGCTCCTGAAAAGTGCACAGGCTTTGGAATATGCCCAGCATGCCGCCGATTACGGCGTTTCGATTTCGGGAGAAATAAAGGCCGATTTTGGTGCTATGGTCAAACGCAGCAGAGGCGTGGCTGAGGGAATGAGCAAAGGAATCCAATTTCTGTTTACAAAAAATAAAATCGAGGTACTCAATGGCTACGGCCGCCTCGTTGATAAAAATACCGTTGAAGTAACTGATGCAACAGGAAGCAGGGCGCTTCACACCGCTAAAAACATCATATTGGCAACTGGCGCCCGCTCGCGCGAATTACCGAACCTTGAACAGGACGGTGAAAAAATAATCGGCTACCGCGAAGCCATGACCTTACCCAAACAACCAAAATCAATGGTAGTTGTGGGTTCAGGAGCAATCGGAAGCGAATTCGCCTATTTTTTTCAAAGTATCGGCACCGCCGTTACTCTGGTAGAATATATGCCGAATGTGGTCCCGAACGAAGATGAGGAAGTATCGAAAACGCTGGAACGCTCATTCAAAAAAATGAAAATGAAAGTTCTGACCAACGCCTCTGTGGAGTCGGTTGACTCATCGGGTGAACTTTGCAAGGTTACCGTTAAAACCAAAAAAGGGGAAGAGGTCATCGAAGCAGAAATCGTATTATCAGCGGTAGGTATTGCTCCAAACATCGAAAACATTGGACTGGAAGACTTGGGAATTGTTGTCGAAAAAGGCAAAGTGAAAGTGAATGATTTTTACCAGACCAATGTCGACAGTGTTTTTGCAATCGGCGATATTATTGCCGGACCAGCACTTGCACACGTTGCTTCTGCCGAAGGAATAGCCTGCGTTGAAAAGATCGCCGGACTAAATCCTCATCCGATTGACTATTCTGCTATTCCGGGCTGCACCTACACCAATCCCGAAGTATCATCGGTTGGACTGACCGAGCAAAAAGCCAAAGAAGCGGGCCACGAAATCAAAGTTGGCAAGTTCCCGTTCTCGGCAAGCGGAAAGGCCAGTGCATCGGGACAGAAAGAAGGTTTTGTCAAGCTGATTTTTGATGCAAAGTATGGCGAATTGCTGGGAGCTCACATGATCGGCGGAAATGTTACCGAAATGATTGCCGAACTGGTTGTAGCCAAAAAACTGGAAATAACCGGGCACGAACTGATCAAATCAATACATCCGCACCCAACAATGAGCGAAGCCATCATGGAGGCTGCTGCGGCGGCTTACGACGAAGTTATTCATCTGTAGCCAAACTGTCGATATAATATTTTTTAGCTTTTAAGCTTTCATTCAACGAACCCGGTTTTTTCAAACCGGGTTTTGTTTTATCAGAACAATAAAGTCCTCTGTTCAAATATTCGTAATCTATTGATTTTCAGATATATTATTTTCACACTTCATAAATATTTATATTTTTGTTCCCCATAATTTTAAAAATCAACTATGAAGAAGATTGTTCTTTCGCTCACCGGAGTTCTTTTACTGCTGTATTTTTCCTTTGCTGGCGGCATACTGACCAATGCCAACCAGAGTGCACAATATGTACGCATGCTTTCCAGAAATGCCTCTACCGATCTGGATGCAGTGTATTTTAATCCGGCCGGATTGATGCAAATGGAAAACGGTTTCTACTTTGGACTTCACAATCAGACTCTATTTCAAACAAGAACAATAACTACCACCGCACCTCTGAATAACCGGAAATTTACCGGCGAAGTGGTTGTCCCTGCCTTCCCGACAGCATTTGCAGTATATAAAATGGATAAGCTGGCGTTCTCAGTTGGATTTGGCCCGAACGGAGGTGGCGGATCGGCTGAATTTAAAAACGGATTACCATCATTTGAAGGTAAAATTGCGAATCAGGTAAATAATCAGCTGGTGCCTGCCCTTGCCGGGCTGTCTGCTTTAGGCTACAATGTCCAGTCAGGCTACGATGCTGATATTCAATTTAAAGGCCAGTCGGTATTTTGGGGAATTCAGCTTGGTCTAAGCGCCAAAATCAACGATGTGATCTCCGGATATGCCGGAGTCCGCTATCTGCCTTCAGTAAACAACTATTCGGGAAGCATAGAAAATATAAGTTTAAAGGTCAACGGCGAAATGCTGAATGCCAATTTATTCCTGAAAACAGCATCCGGAACAGCAGCCACCAGAGCTGGTCAGTTTTCTGCTGCAGCCAGCTTAGCTGGAAGTTATACCGGCAGCGACCCGGTAACCGACCCGACACTTCAGGCAACATTAACAGCAATAGGTCAGGATCCGTCAAAACTGAATAATGCCACAGCCAAAGTAATTTTAACATCGGCTTCAAACAGTTTAACTGCAACTTCCCAGACACTGGCCGGGACTGCAGTTTTGGTTGAAGATATTGAAGTTGACACCAAACAAACCGGCACCGGATTTACCCCAATAATCGGCATTAATATTTCACCCGTTGAAAACCTGAACATTGGACTCAAATACGAGCACAAAACCACTCTGAAGCTAACTAACGACACCAAAAAAAGTGATGCCGGGATGGATTTCCTGAAAGATAAAGCTGAAACACACAATGACATTCCGGCGATTATTACTGCTGGTATTGAATATCGGTTTTCTAAAAAATTCCTGACTTCGGTGTCTTTCAACGAATATTTAGACAAAGGCATCAACTGGGGCAAAAACATTTACATGCAGGACCGTGTAATCGACCACAATTCATGGGAGCTGTCCGTTGGTTTTCAGTACAACATTACGGATAAGTTTGCTGTCAGCATAGGTGGGATGCAATCAACAACAGGTATTTCAGAACAATACCAGAGTGATTTCAGCTACAGCAACTCGTCAAATACCGGCGCTTTCGGTATCGCATGGAAACTCACTGACAAATTATCACTGGATGCCGGAATGCTGTTTACTTCATATAAAGATGAAAACAAAGCATTTACCGGTTATTCAGAAACCTACGATAAAGTAAATACCGGTTTTGCCCTCGGAATCGGATACAAAATATTCTAATTCGTCAACCTTACAAAAAAGGGTGTTTGTTCAGGCAGCAAGCACCCTTTCTTATTTTTCTGCATCGCAAAAAACTTTCAGTGCTCCGGTTGAATTAACTTTTGTATTGACTTATCTTTACGCTCAGTTCAATCTCCTGAAAACACCTAATTTGATAACTGATGGAATTCAAAAATTTTACTTACCTGATTATTCTGGCTGCATCGCTTGCTGCTCCTCTAATTCTGAGTTTCGACAAAAAAGTGCAGTATTATAAAAATCTGAAATATATCCTTCCGGCCATCTTGGTAAGCGCTGCCATTTTTTTGGTTTGGGACATCAAATTTACTGCCGCCCAGGTTTGGAGCTTTAATCCG
>JAEUSS010000142.1 GCA_016788685.1 Prolixibacteraceae bacterium
GCATTGTTAACTATTTTGATTTTTGAGATCACCGAGAAACAGATAACAACAAAAAACCAAAAATATGTTCGATCTGGATTTAATAACCAAAACCTACAAAGAATTAGATGCTAAAATTGAAAAAGCCAAAAAGCATTTAAACAGGCCGTTAACATTATCCGAAAAAATTCTTTATTCTCATTTGTATCAGGAACAGCCACTTGTCGATTTTAAGAGAGGTGTTGATTATGTGGACTTTGCACCCGACCGGGTGGCCATGCAGGATGCTACGGCCCAGATGGCATTGCTTCAGTTTATGAATTCAGGAAAAAGCAAAACGGCGGTCCCGTCAACGGTACATTGTGATCACCTGATTCAGGCCAGCAAAAATGGGTTGGCCGATCTGAATGACGCCATCAAAATAAACAAGGAAGTATACGATTTTCTTGAATCGGTTTCCGACAAATACGGAATCGGTTTCTGGAAACCCGGTGCCGGAATTATCCATCAGGTAGTACTCGAAAATTACGCATTTCCGGGCGGAATGATGATCGGGACTGACTCGCACACCGTAAACGCCGGAGGTTTAGGCATGGTAGCCATCGGAGTCGGAGGGGCCGATGCTGTTGATGTAATGGCCGGAATGGCCTGGGAATTGAAATTTCCGAAACTGATCGGCGTTAAGCTGACAGGCAAACTGAACGGCTGGACTGCCCCTAAAGATGTTATCCTGAAAGTGGCCGGAATCCTTACCGTAAAAGGTGGGACGGGAGCTATCATCGAATATTTCGGCGAAGGAGCGCAATCAATCTCATGTACCGGAAAAGGAACAATTTGTAACATGGGTGCCGAAGTCGGAGCAACAACCTCTACATTTGGGTACGATGAGTCGATGGAACGCTACCTTCGTGCTACAGGCCGTGCTGCGGTTGCCGATCTGGCCAACGGAGTGAAACAACATTTAACCGCCGACCCGGAAGTTTATGCCAATCCTGAAAAATATTTCGACCAACTGATCGAAATTAATCTGGACGAACTGGAGCCATATGTCAATGGGCCGTTTACGCCCGACCGGGCTACACCCATTTCGAAACTGGCCGAGGTTGCCAAAGAAAACGGCTGGCCTGCCCGGATTGAAGTGGGATTGATTGGTTCGTGCACGAATTCATCGTACGAAGACATTTCACGTGCAGCATCGCTGGCACAGCAGGCTGTGGATAAAAAACTGAAGACAAAGGCTGAATTTACCATCACGCCGGGATCGGAGCAAGTGCGTTATACGATTGAACGGGATGGCTTTATTGACATATTTAATAAAATTGGGGCAAGCGTATTTGCCAATGCCTGCGGACCATGCATCGGACAGTGGTCGCGCCCCGGAGCCGAGAAAGGTGAAAAAAATACCATCATTCACTCTTTTAACCGTAACTTTTCGAAGCGTGCCGACGGTAATCCCAACACCCACGCTTTTGTGGCTTCACCTGAAATTGTTACAGCTTTGGCTATTGCCGGCGATTTGACATTCAATCCGCTGACCGATTTCCTGATCAACGAAAACGGCGAGAAAGTAAAACTGGACATTCCTTCAGGACAAGAACTTCCGGCCAAAGGTTTTGATGTGGAAGATGCCGGTTACCAGGCTCCGGCGAAAAACGGTGCATCGGTTACCGTGAAGGTTGACCCCGAATCGTCCCGCCTGCAATTGCTCTATCCATTTGCCCCCTGGGATGGCGAAAACCTGTTGGGTGCCAAATTGCTGATTAAAGCAAAAGGTAAATGTACTACGGATCATATTTCGATGGCGGGTCCCTGGTTGCGTTTCCGCGGGCATCTCGACAATATTTCAAATAACATGCTCATTGGTGCTGTTAATGCATTCAACGATGCCACCAATAAGGTGAAAAATCAGCTGACCGGAGAATATGGCGAAGTCCCGGCTGTACAGAGATATTACAAAGCTTCCGGAGTGGCTACAGTGGTCGTGGGCGACCAGAATTACGGGGAAGGTTCATCGCGCGAACACGCAGCTATGGAACCCCGTCACCTGGGCGTAAAGGCCGTGATAGTAAAATCGTTTGCCCGGATTCACGAAACCAACCTGAAAAAGCAGGGAATGCTTGGACTGACTTTTGCCAACGAAGCTGACTACGACAAAATTCAGGAAGATGATACGTTTAATTTTACTGATCTGAAAGAATTTGCCCCGGGAAAACCCTTGACGCTGGAGGTGGTTCATGCTGATCAGACTAAAGATGTTATAATACTGAATCACACCTACAACCAGCAACAAATCGAATGGTTCAGAGCTGGTTCGGCATTGGATTTAATCCGCAAACAAAACCTTTAACCCCCCTGATATGAGTGAAAAAATTAAAGTACTGAACCCGGTTGTAGAGCTGGACGGAGACGAAATGACCCGGGTGATCTGGTCGTTTATCAAAGAAAATTTGATTTTCCCTTATCTGGATGTAGACATTAAGTATTATGATCTGGGTATGGAAAACCGCGATTTAACCAACGATCAGGTAACAGTTGATGCGGCAAATGCAATCAAGAAATATGGAGTGGGCGTCAAATGTGCCACCATCACTCCTGATGAAGCCCGCGTAAAGGAGTTCGGACTGAAAAAAATGTGGAAATCGCCAAACGGGACGATCCGTAATATTCTTGACGGAACTGTTTTTCGCGAACCAATTATTATCAGCAACATTCCGAGGTTGGTACCAGGATGGAAACAACCGATCTGCATCGGCCGTCACGCATTCGGCGATCAGTATCGCGCCACCGATTTTGTGACCAAAGGAAAAGGAAAGCTAACCATCACTTTTACTCCTGACGACGGCAGTAAAGAAACTTCGTTTGAAGTGTACGATTTTGAAGGAGATGGGGTAGCCATGGCCATGTACAACACCGACGAATCGATTACCGGATTTGCCCGTGCCTGTATGAATCAGGCCCTGTCGAAGAAGTGGCCGCTCTATCTTTCAACAAAGAATACAATCTTAAAAAAGTACGACGGACGTTTCAAAGATATTTTTCAGGAAGTATTTGAAAACGAATTCAGAGATGCGTTTGCTGCAGCCGGAATTACTTACGAACACCGCTTGATTGACGATATGGTTGCTGCCTGCATGAAGTGGGAAGGCGGATTTGTATGGGCCTGCAAGAATTATGACGGCGATGTTCAGTCGGACACCGTGGCGCAAGGCTTTGGTTCGCTGGGACTGATGACTTCAACCTTGATTACTCCGGACGGAAAAACGATGGAGGCTGAAGCAGCTCACGGAACTGTAACCCGTCATTTCCGCCAGCATCAGCAAGGAAAACCAACTTCAACCAACCCGATCGCCTCCATTTATGCCTGGACCCGCGGTTTAGCCTTCCGTGGTAAACTGGATGATAACCAAAAGCTGATTGATTTTGCTCATGCGTTGGAACAGGTTTGTGTTGAAACGGTTGAAGAAGGTAAAATGACAAAAGATTTAGCTTTGATTGTATACGGCAACGAACTGAAAACGGAAAATTACCTGACCACCGAAGGTTTTCTGGATGCCATTGATCAGAATCTTCAGAAAAAATTGAAGTGACCGGCTCGGAATCTTAGTTTTAAGTCAGCAAGAAAATCATACGAATCAATATGAGTCAAAGTATTCAATTCCGACATGGTGAATTAATTGTTCCCGACCAGCCGGTAATCCCTTTCATTGAAGGGGACGGAATCGGGAAAGAGATTACGGAAGCAAGTCAGCGTGTCATTGATGCCGCTGTGGCCGAAGCATACGGAAAAACCAAAAAGCTGGTCTGGAAGGAAGTTCTGGCAGGCAAAAAGGCCTTCGAACTGACCGGGAATTACCTGCCGGACGAAACGCTCGAAGCTTTCAAAAACTATCTGGTTGGCATTAAAGGACCGCTCGAAACACCTGTTGGCGAAGGGATACGTTCGCTGAATGTGGCGCTGCGCCAAACGTTGGATTTGTATGTGTGCCTGCGCCCGATTCGTTGGTTTAAGGGCGTTCCTTCGCCTATCCGGTATCCGGAACTGGTTGATATGCACATTTTCAGGGAGAATACAGAAGATATTTATGCCGGAATAGAATTTATGACCGGCACCGAAAAAGCGGTTAAGTTCCGCGATTTTCTGATCAATGAAATGGGTGTTGACAAGATCAGGTTTCCGGAGAGCAGTTCGTTTGGTGTGAAACCTGTTTCGAAAGAAGGCTCTGTCCGGTTGATCAAAGCTGCTGTTCAATACGCCATAGAGCGAAAACTTCCTTCGGTGACAATTGTTCATAAAGGCAACATCATGAAGTTTACCGAAGGGGCGTTCAAGAACTGGGGCTACGATCTGGCCGAAAATGAATTTGCCGGAGAAACCTTCACCTGGAGGCAATATCAGCAAATTGAAAAACAGTCAGGAAAAAACGAAGCATTTGCTGTATTGGAGTCGGCCAGGGCATCAGGAAAAGTAATTATTAAAGACTGCATCACAGATGCTTTTCTTCAGGAAAGCTTATTGCATCCGTTCGATCATTCGGTAATTGCAACTTTAAATCTGAACGGCGACTACATCTCGGATCAGTTGGCGGCGATGGTTGGCGGCATCGGCATTTCGCCCGGCGCAAACATAAACTACAACAGTGGTTATGCTATTTTTGAAGCTACTCACGGGACCGCACCAAACATTGCCGGAACCGGAAAAGCAAATCCCGGCTCGCTGATTCTTTCCGGAGCGATGTTGCTCGAATATTTAGGCTGGTACAAGGCTGCCGAGCATGTTTACGATGCTATGGAGCACACATTTTCCAAACGAAGAGTTACTTCTGATTTGTATAGCATGATGGAAGGTGCAACGCTGTTGTCGACTTCGGATTTTGCTGATGAGATAATAAGAAATATTCATTAAATTTAGGAACGTTATACGGAATAGAACTAAATATTAAACATATGGAATACATAAAAAACAGGTTCTACGAAAAAGCCATGAAAGATATGGCTGATCTTCAAAAACTAAGAAAAGATCATGGTGAAGTTGTTCTCGGCCAGGTAAACATTGATCAGGTTCTTTCGGGAATGAAAGGTATACCGGCCTTACTCACCGAAACGTCAAAACTTGATGCCAACGAAGGTATTCGTTTCAGAGGCTTTTCGCTTCCGGAGTTGCAGGAA
>JAEUSS010000150.1 GCA_016788685.1 Prolixibacteraceae bacterium
CCAGCACCAGCAAGGCGAACACCTGCTTGTTTAAAGCCGATTCGTCCTCATTCAGCAGGAGGAGCTTTTGATTCACCGCGCCGTTTAAAATTCCTTTGTCTTCGGGCGGCAATTGTATTTCGAAACTGATTTCGGGATGCAGCAATTCGCCGCGTAATTTCAGGATTACCAGAAACCGGTAGCGCTGTTTGTAGCCGCTTTGGTCGGTTTCGCCCGGATCCGACAGCTGACCCGCCATCAGATCGACAGGCGAAGTGCGGACCGAATAGCTTGCATTGATTGCGATTTCGGCATTAAACGGATCACCGTTCCACACCATTGTGCTGCCCCGTTCAATTTCGAAACGGCGTTTGATGACCGACTCCAGCGACACCTGGTAACTGCCTTCATTCAGATTATAAGCGCCGGTGAGGCTCATCTTCCCGCTCCGGTCGATGGTAAAGCTCAGCGCGGCTTCGCCTTTAACCACAAGCGAATCGGATGAAGCCGGGTCCATCAGCAACCGGAGCGTGGCCTGTTTGTCGATTTCGATGACGGAAGAAACATCAAACCCGGTTAAGTTTGACTTTCGGACATCTGTTTGTTCGTCGCGGCTCAAAATCGGGTTTAGCTTCTCTCCGGTTTCAAATTCAACAACATCTTCGCCTTTATCGGTCGTCAGCCGTTCTTCCGGAACTGAAAATGTAAAATGCGAACCGTCTTTCAGCTTTAAGGCGGCATTTACCACCGGAAGCGACATGGGCCCGGTGATGTCAATCCGGCTATCAATGATCATCCGTCCGAAAAATTCTTTATTGTCTTTGGCGGTCGTATTGAACAGCAGAAATTCTTTGGTATCCACCTTCAGGGCAAAAGCAAAATCGCTGAAGCGGTTCATCTTCACCATTCCGTTGATTGTTGCCGGGTGCTGATGCTTGTCTAAAATGGTAAACGAATCAAAATAAATTCCGTCCTTCCGGAGTCGGATGGTTTCGTGCTTCAGTTCCAGCGGATTATTGAGCACCGCAGGAGTGACCGACGCGTTGCTGAATACCAGTTCCCCGGTCAGTTCGGGGGCGCCGGCATTTCCTTCTATCCCGACATGACCGGAAAGGTTTCCGGAAGCCTGAGTGATGGTGCCCATCGAAAATGCCTGCACCGTTTTTAACGAAAGCGCCTGAATGACCGTATTGAAGTGGAATGAATTTTCGGTACTGTCAGGAATAAAATAGCCGTTGGCCTCCAGGTTGTTTTCGGTTCCCGACAATTTCACGGCCACATTAAACCGTTCGGTGCTTGCATTTTCGGCTTTGACTGTTAAATCTCCGAGGGGAACATTGCGAACAAACAGGTTGGCAATTTTTGCATCGGCAATCAGCCCGTAAGCGTTGTTCACCCTTTTCAGCAGAACATTGCCGTCAACAATACCCTTGAGCAGGCTGGAATCTTTTTCAACGATGGCAGAAAGGTCATCGAGTTTAAAATTCCGGATGCCGATATTCAGGTCGTCGTTATACTGATTGTGAACCGAAGCCATGCCAATCTGACTGCCGGCATTGCTGAGCGAAAGGTTATGGATGAGAAACCCCTGTTTCCCGAACGCGATGTAATGACCGGCAGGAAGGCTCCAGCGTTTGTCCATGATGTAAAACTCATCCGGATCGAGTGTCAGTTTGTAATTGGCGCCGTCTCTGATGATTTGAGTGCTCACCTGAAGTTTTTTGCGGTTTTTATCGTCGATGGACGACAGGCTGGCGAACAACTTCTGTCCGGCGAGTTTCCCTTCAATCAGAAAATTGTCCAGGCTGACCTGCGAATTGGCTATTCGTTTGCTCGAAACAGTGTAATTCAGCGCCCTCGCATCCGAATTCACGTCTACAGCAAAATCGCGGATTTCTGTTCCGGCGTAAACCACTTTATTCATCGCTGCATCCAGTTTCAGACT
This sequence comes from Prolixibacteraceae bacterium, assembly GCA_016788685.1. Taxonomy (GTDB): domain Bacteria; phylum Bacteroidota; class Bacteroidia; order Bacteroidales; family Prolixibacteraceae; genus Aquipluma. The sequence goes on from JAEUSS010000150.1 coordinate 1,925, forward strand.
GCTTGTGCGGCCGTCAAAACTTCCCCGGATCATTCCCGGCTCAAATTCCGTCAGTTCAGGCACCAGCACTTCGGAAAGAACGGGATGATTGTGAAGCTGAACTTCGAAGTTGAAGGCCGACGGCCGATCGTTCGGAGAAACCGGAACCGAATCGGAAAACTGAAAATACGTGTTCAGGAATCCGGCAAGTTCCGCCGGAAGGGACAGCGGGAAAACCGTTCCGGCATATTTGGCATCCGCAAGTGTACTGCTGAGGTTCAGCTCACTTTTGCCCGGCCCGCTGACCGAGGTGAGGACAACCGAACTGAGCCTGTAATTTTGGCCCTGATGAGCGATTAGCACGTCCGAGACTTCAGCGCGGCCAGTTAATCCGTCAGGCAAACGACCTTTAAAATCGCCCGATGCAGTCAGCCCGACACGCAAATCCCGATCAGTCAGCCGGAGTTTCTGAAGATCGGCTCCCGCCACATTCAACCGAAACTTATACTGTTCTTTTCCCGGATTCGAATTAACCTTTCCGTCCAGATCGAAATCTGCATTTTTATCTTTCAGGCTAAGCCGGGCAGTAAATTCCCGAACATCCGCCGAACCATCCAGCTTCAGCCCGTGATAGGTATAGTTTTTCAGGTAAAGCTCCGAAACATCCGCCTTGACCGTTGCATTTACGGTTTGAGGATCCAGCCCGCGGCCATTGGCTTCGGCAGTTAACGAAACCGGACCGTAGTTTACTGAATCTTTCAGCAACTTACCCAGATTCAAACTGTCGATACTGAGGGTGCCGCTGAATTTTTCGTCCGGACTGATCCGGGCCTTCAGGTGCGCTGCACCAAAACTACTGGTCAGGTTGGCGGTTGACTCAAAAGCCTTCATCCGGCCATGAAAACCAAGCTGCACGCGGATCATTTCGGGCAACTCAATCGTCTCCGGAATGTATGCCCCGGCCATCGCGGTGATGTCTTTCCGGCCCGAACGGATGTTCAGGTTTGGAAAAGAATAAACGGCTGTCCGGAAACCGGGCAAACCCGAAATACTGAAATCGGTTTCGGCAACGGTATTTGCTCCGGTTTTCAGCACCAGATTTTTACCGGTCAGCTGATTCACCGGTCCGTTGATTTTTCCGGAAGCAAAAGTGGTATTGGATGTATTTTTAAAGAAGGGTTGCTGCCCGAGTCCGGGACTGAAATAAAGGATGTCAGCGGTGCTGATGCTTGCCGCTCTCAGGTCGAAGTTCAGGTCGCTGAACTGCAAAGAATCCGCCAGACTGGCAATTGACGCATAGCGGATGCTAAAGTCGGCATCGATGAACGAACCTGCTGTACGCGCCTTCAGCTTCCGGGCACTGACGGAATGTTGATCCATCCTGAAGTCGGTTTCAAAAGCGGTGATTGCAAAGTTATTCCGGTCGACGGCGCTGAACTGCGTTACCGTAACGGCAGTCAGACCGGGTGAATAATTCAGGTTGCTGGCTTTCAGGTTCAGATGATCATACCTCAGGTGACTGGCATCAAATAAATTTTTCAGTTCCGGCTGGTTCTCCAGATGGTAAGCGACCGAATTGTCTTCCAGATCAATATTTTTTACCACAACCTTCCAGTTGTTTTGCGGCGCTGCATCCGATACCGCCTTTGCTGCCGGTTCTTCCGCTCCGAAGTTGCGGTAGCTTAATTCGCTCTTCGACAAAAATAACTGGTCAAAACCGATCAGCTGACCAGCCAGATCGATCTCGGCAGCTTCGCCCTTCAGGTTGTCAATGCGGGCCGAAACAGCCTGTTGACCTGCCGAATCGGTATAATTGACGATGGACTGGCTGATCCGGAAATGTGCTGCCGTGATTTCGGGCAGTGTCCCCGGCAACGCGGCTTCGGTTTCATTTCCGGTTTTCTGCATCAGCACATCAGCCGTCAGCTTATCGATCAGCAAATCGCCGATCTGATAAACCGATTTCTCCGGATCAATCCGCTCCATTTTCAGCTTCGCCTGTTCCAGAACGGCAGTTACATTCATTCCTCCGTACACATCATCGTAACTGAACCTGATTTTTTTCAAATCCACAGTGCCCAGGCTGAAGGTCCAGGGCGAAGCTGTTTCCGGCGCAGGTTGGGCTTGCCCGGTGGTGTCGCTGAAGGCCGTCAGCAGGAAATCGTAGTTGAACCGCGAATCGCTTTCGGAGCTGTACAGCTTGATGCCGACGTCGTCCAGGGCGAATGACGAAATGTGAATCCTGTTCCTGAACAGGCCGAAGAAGGCCATGTTCACTTTCACCTTTCCGGCATAAATTAAGGTGTCCGCATGCTGATCTTCCAGGTAAAGACCTTCAAGAACAACTGATTTGGGGAAAGAAATGCGGACTTTCCGGATTTCGGCTTTGGTATGGGTCTTGTTGCTGATGAACGAGGTGGCATACTGAACAATCCGGGTTTGAATGGCCGGGACCTGGATAAAACCTGCCAGCAGGAGAAATGTGAACGCAAAAATGAGGACTATCCAAAAGAAAGTCTTTAAAGCTTTTTTTAAAATGGAAGTCACCTGCATAAATCACATTCATTTTAACGGGTCACGGAATTGCGTTCCTGTAAATATGACTTTATTTAAGATAAAAAGCATTACACAATCCCGGAAATAAGTTACAGAAATCACACATTTTACACATGCAAGCCTTGGGGGAGCCGCTAAATTCCTATACAAGCTGATTCGTTCATTCTGAAAGCGGCCGCCCCGCCGCCTCAAACAAAATACCAGGAGCCCGCGGTGCCTGTCTGCTTACCTGAGCGAGCCAAAAGCATATTCGTACTTTGTGTAAATGCGATCGATCTTTTCGGCCAGCTCTAAATCGAGCAGAGTAACCCCTTTGGCCGAATGTGTTGACAAGGTGATGCCGACCTTGTTGTAACTGTTGCTCCAGTCCGGATGATGGTCCATTTTCTCGACTTCCAGGGCAATGGCCGTCATAAACGAAAAGGCATCGGCAAAAGTTTTAAACCTGAAGTTCCGTTCGATGGTGTTTTCTTCAAACCTCCAGTTTGTTAGTTTTTGGCTCAGATAACTGCTGACTTCATCTTTCGGTAATGCTTTCATGGCTGCCGGAATTAAATGATTAAAACATGATCAACAAGTCAGCATTTACTTTGTTTACTAATTTGGGGGCACAGTCAGGGTACATTTACTCGTTGTAACAGCTTCAGCGGAAGAAGCAGCTTCAGGATAAACCCGAATCTATTCACCATCCAAACAAATATACGCCATGCAAAATCAGTTCAGGATTGAACACGACACCATGGGCGAAGTTATGGTCCCTGCCGGAAAATACTGGGGAGCTCAAACCCAGCGATCGGTCAGCAACTTCAGAATCGGGCCCGAAGCCAGCATGCCCAAAGAAATTATTTATGCTTTTGCTTACCTGAAGATGGCCGCCGCGCACACCAACTGCCAACTGGGAATACTTTCCGAAGAAAAACGCGACCTGATTTCGGCCGTTTGCCACGAAATACTCGAAGGACAGCTCGACGACCAGTTTCCGCTGGTGATCTGGCAAACCGGCTCCGGAACGCAAAGCAACATGAATGTGAACGAGGTGATCGCCAACCGCGCGCACGTACTGAACGGCGGCCAGTTAACCGATGCGGCGAAAGCGCTTCACCCGAATGACGATGTCAACATGTCGCAGTCGTCCAACGATACCTTCCCCACAGCCATGCACATCGCCGCTTACCAAATGGTCTCCGGACTGACCTTGCCTGCCCTGATGCAACTGCGCAACACGCTCGCGCGAAAGGCTGATGCTTTTAAAGACATCGTAAAAACCGGGCGGACCCACTTTATGGATGCCACGCCGTTAACGCTCGGCCAGGAGTTTTCGGGATACGTTCAGCAACTCGGCAATTCGGTGCGGGCCATCAACCTTGCGCTCGAAACGATTAGCCAACTTGCGCTGGGCGGCACTGCTGTTGGCACCGGAATGAACGCGCCCCGGGGTTACGGCCAGCTGGCAGCGGCCAAAATTGCCGAACTGACTGGCTTGCCCTTTGTTTCGGCGCCCAACAAGTTTGAAGCTCTGGCAGCCTGCGACGCGATGGTTGAACTGAGCGGAGCCCTGAAACGCACGGCCGTTGCGTTAATGAAAATAGCCAACGACATCCGGATGCTCAGCTCCGGTCCCCGTTCGGGAATCGGCGAAATCCATATTCCGGACAACGAACCCGGATCATCCATCATGCCCGGAAAAGTAAATCCGACCCAGGCCGAAGCGTTAACCATGGTTTGCGCCCAGGTGATGGGTAACGATGTGGCTGTCGGCATCGGCGGGGCAAACGGACATTTCGAGCTAAACGTGTTCAAACCCCTGATTGCGGCCAACGTATTGCAGTCGGCCCGGCTGATTGGCGATGCCTGCCGGTCGTTCGACACGAATTGTGCCGGCGGAATAGAGCCCAACCGGGAAGTGATCAGCAAACACCTGGAACAATCGCTCATGCTGGTTACCGCGCTCAGTCCGCACATCGGGTACGAAAATTCGGCCCGGATTGCCAAAAAAGCGCTTCACGAGAACAAAACCCTGCGGCAGGCGGCCATCGAACTGGGGCTGGTCACCGACGAGCAATTCACCCAATGGGTCGATCCGGCGAAGATGATTGGCTAGCTGCCTGAACAACGGGCGTTGGCGGCTGTTTCTCCAGTTCTTTCCTGACAAGCGTTTCAATTTCCTGAAGCCGGTCAATCGGCACCGAATACCAAATACGGCTGACGGGATTATCCTGACCAACCCGCTGAAGCGAGCTTAACGGATGCTCTTGTCCGGGAATGAAATTTTTTCCGGGCGTCCACTCCAGCAAATCGTTTGGCATACATTTCAACAGCACGCAAAGCCGTTCAATGTCGTCGAGATTGAGTTGTTTGACACGGCCGTTCACCACACGGGTAGCATGGTTGGGCGAAAAGCCAGCCCTGACCAGGAACGAATACGGTCTTTCAATGCCCCGGGCCTGAAAAACCCTTTTCATATTGAATTTTAACATACCTGAAAGATTTATATGGGTCTCTGCATTCCTTGTCCATACTTTGCCGGCATTTGAACACATCAAAATCTCATCCGGCACGCTTATGCTTCTGTTTCCGCCTGAATATCATTAAAATTAAAAATAAATCTTCATTTTTTAAAATAAACTATTCATTTTTAAAAACACATTCTTCATAAATTCAATATAAATCTTTATTA
>JAEUSS010000153.1 GCA_016788685.1 Prolixibacteraceae bacterium
ACCACACGCCCAACATCGTTTTTTTTGATTTTTTCATAAACATAAAAAGTTTGATGAAACTAAGTTCATCAAACTTTCTGTATTATCTATCTTGACAAGCCTTCCAAAGCTTTTTACCAACTATTTTTGACTAATATGCCAAAATACCGCCGCCACATTTGTCTGACAGTAGTTGCCATCAACAGGTTAGTTTTTTCACTGAACTTTTTTGATTTCAATGATTTTACTGTCAATCCACGGAGCACAAGTCGCGCTTAAACCGATCTCCTTATACTTTAGGCTTACTCTGTCGCCTGACTGCAAAGACATAACATCCTCGATGTCAACAATCAACACATCTCCATTATCAAGATGTATCTGTTCCGCACAATAAGCCAGGCCTCCGCTAATCCAGACTTTTCCGATTCCTTGCTTGACTGAGTCATCGCCATCATCCTTATTACAGGACAAAACAAGTACAAGCACCAATCCCAATAAAATTATTTTCGCCATGCCGGTGTTAGCTTATGTTATTGATCCCGGGTCCACTCACTTGAAACAGTTGTATTTTTTTGGCTTCGATTCACGAATAAATACAGCTAGCTGACAACTACCATCAAAGATACCGAATTTTCTGATTACGAACACACATACTTACCTCATAATCAACAACAAAAATCCTGAATCCGGACAAACCGAATCCAGGATTCAACTCCCCGTTCATCTGATTGATGATTCTTCTTTTATTCCACCAGCAGCGCCTGTTCAAGCTCAATGGCCTTCGGGAACAAAATATTGTTTTCCAGATGAATATGGCGATGCAAATCATCTTCAAACTCTTTCAGTTTACCGTAAAGTACGCGAAACGTGTTGCAGGCATCTTCCGGAGCTGTGTATCCGTCGCTCAGATTAAACAGCTGTTTCAGGATTACACCGGCATTTTCGTGCTCCCGTTCCATCACCGAAATAGGAGCCAGGATAGATCCGAAGCACGACGGATCACTACACTTCCCGGCCGACTCGGCAACCACCAGCTTTTTGATGTACGGAAACAAAATCTGCTCCTCTTTCTGCATGTGCGACAATAATTCATCGGCTAAATCCTGAAAAAGTTCATTGATGCGGATGACTTCAGAATGATTCGCGCCATGCACTTCGGCGACCTTCTGGGCCAAAGGCAAAATCTGGGGGATAGCCCTGGAAACATACTGATGGTGCGTATTCTGTATGTAATCAGCCAGGAATCCGATGTTCCAGCTATCAAAATCATGAGCTGCCGATCCGGTCTGGCGCTGAAGGGCCTCCAGGTCGGCAATCACCCGCGCCTCGTTGCTGCCGCTGCCGGCGCAGGCATCGGCCACCGAAACTTTTCCTCCGCAACAAAAATCAATTCCGTAGCTGCTGAAAACATCGGCCGCCCTGAAATCAAGTTTTACAATCTCCCCTACTGTTTTATTTCTTAAATTTTCCATGATCATGTTGTTTTAAATTGTTTTCAAGTTACTTTTCATCTTTTTGAACCGACCAGCCAAAGACCAGTCCGGCGACAAAATAGACCAGCGCAACAACTCCTACCGCAAAAATGGTATCGCCGACAGCACGCAGCCACCGAAGGGTTTCCATGTGAGGTTGTTGCAGGAATTCGGCCGAACGGGCATACCACATGCCGTATTTGACACTGGCAACAGTTTGCAGAAATCCGATGGGCAGAATGCTGATCAGCACCATGAGCATCAAACCGATATTGATGCTCCAGAAAGCAATCGACAGCGGCTTGTCTTTCCACACACTTTTCACCCACATGTTCCGGAGAACAAACAGCATCAGCGAAATTCCCAGCATCCCGTATACGCCGAACAGGGCGGTGTGGGCATGCACCGGAGTTGTATTCAGCCCTTGCATGTAATACAAGGCGGTTGGCGGATTAATCAGGAATCCGAAAATTCCGGCACCGACCAAATTCCAGAACGACACTGAAATCAAGCCGTAAATCGGCCATTTATATGCTGACAACCAGTTGCTGTGACGGCTTAGCTTATAATTGTGCCAGACTTCGAAACCCATCAGCACCAGCGGAACCACTTCGAGGGCGCTGAATGTAGCCCCAAGCGCCAGAATAGCCGTTGGCGTTCCGGTGAAATACAGGTGATGAAACGTTCCGATGATACCTCCTGACAAAAAGATTATAGTGGCCAGCAACACAGCTGTGGTCGCTGTTTTGATGCGCAGCAAGCCCAGTTGTACGAAAATAAATGCCGCCACAACAGCTGCAAAAACTTCGAAAAAACCTTCGACCCAAAGGTGAACCACCCACCAGCGCCAGTATTCGGCAATAGCCAGGTTGGTTTGTTGCCCCCACATCAGGCCGGCACCGTAAAACGAACCAATAGCTGCCGAAGCCACCACAAACAAAATGATCAGGTTGCGGCTTTCGGAAGGGCATTTCAGGATTGGAATCAGCGGACGAACCATCAGGGTAAGCCAGATAAATAACCCGGCAAACAGGAAAAGCTGCCAGAAACGGCCCAGATCAACATATTCGTATCCCTGATGCCCGAACCAGAAATTTTCGGCCAAACCCAGTTTCTGCATCACGCCCAGCCACTGGCCAGCCAGCGAGCCGACAACAATGACAAGCAACGCTCCAAACAGCACATTCACGCCCAGTCGCTGAAATTTGGGTTCGTAGCCCGAAACCGCCGGGGCAATGTACAAACCCGTGGCCAGCCACGAAGTCGCGATCCAGAAAATAGCCAGTTGCACGTGCCAGGTACGCGACACCGAGAACGGCAGAATATTATCCATGCTCAGTCCGTAAAAAGCGTTTCCCTCAACACCGTAATGAGCGGTAATGACACCCATAATGACTTGTACCAGAATCAAAGCCGTAACCACAACGAAATATTTCAGGGTTGCTTTCATCGACGGCGTTGATGTCATGGTTGCCAACGGATTGGTAGCAGGCATTTCCAGGTGTTCCTCGTCATCGCGGGTGCGGGCATACTGGTAAGCCAGCAGAGCAATACCCAAAAGCAGAATAATCACGCTAAAACCCGTCCAGATATGCAGGTCGCCGGTAGCAACGTTTCCAACCAGTTCTTCGTGCGGCCAGTTGTGCGTGTAAGTCAGATCGCTGTTCGGGCGTTCGGTTACACAAGCCCACGATGCCCAGAAAAAGAATGCATTCATTTTATCCATCCGCTCCTGATTTTTAATCGAATTTTCGGGGATGGAGTAATTTTCGCGCAGGACAGCCATTTCCGGAGTGTTGGTAAACAAGCCCGAATAGAATGCGCTTGTATTTTTGATGGCTAAAGCGCGTACAGGACTTACTGTTATCGTTTTAGCCGATTCGTCGTAGGTATTTTCCCGGATTTCCTGCTGAAGTTTAATTTTCAGGAATGCCTGATCTGCAGGATCAAGTTCGCCGTACTGTTTGGCGTTTTTTTCAAGCGACAAGGCATCCAGCATGTGCAGTGCTTCTTTATGGAGCCAGTCGGCAGTCCAGTCGGGCGCCTGATACGAGCCATGCCCCCAGACACTTCCTAATTCCTGACCGCCGATTGACTGCCAGATGTTTTGCCCGTCTCGGATGTCCTGTCCGGTAAACAGAACTGTTCCGTCAGAAGTCACCACTTTGTCGGGAATGGGTGGTGCCTGATGGTAGATTTCGATACCGTAATAGCCCAACACTCCAAAACTTAGGACCATTACTGTAATAAACCAAAACCATAATTTCCGAATGTTCATAATAAGTTGTTTTTAAGATTTAGAATTCGTTTCTCGTTGCATTCAACTTCCGGAAATAAAAGTAGCAGACAAAATTGTCTGCTTTTATGATCCTGCTCATAACAAACAAACCAAACAACACACTCATTTCAAGAATAATACGCAATACATACTGAAAATCACAAAAAATAATACCCGAAATAAAAGATTTAAACCTCTTTATTTATTATTTTAAGACAGTATTTGGTCGTTATTCTTTTCTGCAGTCATTTGCGATTGCAGAAACAATTTTCAACAGATATTCTTATGATTGACGAAACAATTCTCCAACACTATGGCGCTGTGGAAATCACCCTTGAAAAAGGGGAATTCCTGTTCCATGAAAAAGAAAGGGCAGCCCATTACTTTCAGGTGAAAAGCGGAAAAATAAAGATGTTCAACCTGAATGAAGAAGGGAAACTGTTTACCCAGGGGATGTTCGATGCCGGCGAGAGTTTTGGTGAGCCGCCTCTTTTCGACGATTCGGTTTATCCGGCCTGCACCGTTGCCGAAGAAACCACCTGCCTGTACAAATTAACAAAAGCCAGATTCTTTAAGCTCCTGAAAGAAAATCCGGAGATTCATTTCCGGATGACCCGGATGCTGGCCAACCGACTGCTATACAAATCGATGCTCCTGAAAGAAATATCAAGTTTCAAACCCGAACATCGCATTCTAAGCCTGATTGACTACCTGAAAAAAGAAAATAAGATTCCGGATGACCAGAAGTTCGAAGTTAATCTGACCCGTCAGCAAATTGCCGATCTGACCGGGTTGCGCGTCGAGACGGTGATCCGCACTGTTAAAAGCCTGGAGAAAGAAGGAATACTGGAGATTGTCGGGCACAAGGTC
>JAEUSS010000163.1 GCA_016788685.1 Prolixibacteraceae bacterium
GGGAAGACGATTTTGTTGTTTTCTACTTTTGCATGGGCTATCAGCATTTCCGGAGAACAACCATCAAAATTATACCCTTTCCTATCGGGAATGGTATCATTTCCTTCCATCGCCGAATGCGGAGGACGAAAAACATGGGGAGCACCTTCCGGAGTAAGGTAAAGCACATCGGCTACCGCTTGTCCCTGTTGCAACATAAAAGAACAGCGCGATATATACGTATGATAACCGGAAGCCATCGGCCACCAGGTTTGCCCGCGATCCCAGTGAACACCATATGGTCCCATTGTCATTCCGGGACGTAAATCTTCGCCAAGTGCCTTGTGGGCAAAAGTGTGGTAAATAAACTTATTGATTCCGGTAGCAAAAGCCCAGTCGCCTTGGTTTTTCAATATTCCGGGGTAAGCAATATAGCCTTCGCGCCCGGCATCAGCTGTAAAAGCTTCGGCAGCAACTACCGGACGCCCCAACACATGAGCAACTGACGTGGCTTCAATACATCCGAAAGAAGAATTAAAACCAACACCTTTCAGCCAGAATTCGCAACTCGGGACATCGGCAACTGCTCCCAGATCGAGATCAGCACAAGGATTCATATCGTAAGGCTGGATCGACAAATCGAGTCCATAACGCCTGCCCAATGTTTTGATGTAGCCGGCATGATTTTCAAGCACCAATTCCTGTGACGTCAAACGAATGTCCCACAGGAAACGTTCGCTCAGCTCCAAGCTACCAATAATCTGGCCAGAATAAACCGGAAGGAACACAAGCGGATCGTAGCCCCGGCGTTTCTTAAACTGCTCACGGAAATTGTCGGTCCAATTTTGAGCGCCCATTTCCCAACTGTCCATGTGCAGGCGGAACAACCCACCATCACGGGAACCTTTTTTAAAATCAGACTTGGCAAACAACTTACCGATAAACGCATCGAAGTGATTTTTGAAAGCAACCGAGTCAAATTTATCACATTCAAACCCAAGCCCCGGATACGGAGCAGGTCGGGTTACAGCACCATTGTTGCGCATCCCCATGCGAATAATCGTCCATCTTCCTTCCGGAACTTTCCAGTCCAAAGAACCATCAGGTCGAAGCTTTGAGGTCAGATCAATGATTTTATCTTTATCCACCGCAGCAAAAAGAGCTTCATCAGCCGGATAATCAGGTTCTGGAAGATACTGTTTGACTCCGGCCATTGAAGTATACGGAGCCCTTACAAAAAGAGCTTTCTCTTCAATATCGTCAATCTTTGTTTGATTTTCCGGAGTTGGGTAAGCTAACACCGCCACATCCTGATAATAGGCATCCCATTTTTGACGAAGTTCCGGAGTGAGTGTGCCTTCTCCGAAAAAAGGTTTCTGTGGTTTGGGTTTGGTTAGCACAATTTTCTGATCAGAAGCCCCGGTTACCTCAACAGAACTACTCACCAAGTGACGCATCGACTCATCAGCCTTTACCCATGGGCCGCCACTCCCCGACCATCCAGGACCGACGCCTAAAGTAAAAGTTATGCCCAGACGCTTACTTTCGTTTAATGCATGTGCAAATAATTCCTGCCATTCTTCACTCAGAAAGTCAACTTTGCCCCGAGGTAAACCAACGTTTACTTCCAGAAAAAGAACATTACCAATGCCCGCCTCTTTCATGGCTTCCAAATCAGCAGTCATTGCTTCACGCGACAGATTTCCATCCATGAAGTACCAGTAAACACCAGGACGAACTGAATCGGGAGGAGTTTCAAATGACTTTTTTAGCTCTTGCATAGAAATCTCTTCACTTTGGGTGTCGGTGGTAGTAGCCACACAGGAGACCAACAACAGCACTGAAAGCAATGACCAAACAATTAATCGAGTTTTCATTGATTAAGTTTTTAAAAGAGTTACCAGAATTAGCTAATTAGCCAAGTAAACAAGATATCGTGTGACTAGTAAGGCTGATTAATTAAAAATCCTTTGTGCTTCCAAGTGGGTTCAAGAACCGCTTTAAACCGTGCCAAAAATTCAGCATAGTTCTTTTGGTCATGCGACGACCATCCGCCTTCCGAATAAGCAGCTAAACGTGGAAAAGTTTGATAATACAAGCGTTCTGTTGTTGGAATAAATTCACCCCACATTTGGCAGCCCAGCCCGAGGATTTTCTTTTTGTCGTCATCCTTAATTCCTTCAGGAACCGGGTTAAATGCATAAGCCCGTTCGAGCGGAATTGCGTCATACGAATAATCCAGGTAGGTATCAACCCGGTTCGAATTCACCACATCGTACCCCTTTTTTATTGCCTTTTCAACCAGGCTGATGTCGCCATCCCAAAACTGCACAATTGTACCCTTGGCAAGTTGTCCGGATGTACTGGCCTTCACATGAGCCTCGTTGCGGATATTGTCGCCGGTAATTTCGTTCCACCCGATCATCTTATAAGATTTGGAAGCCAGATAGTTCGACATCCGGTTAATGCCCCACAACTGCAAGTCGGAACAGTTTCCCAGATTATTGGCCTTCATAAAATCCTGCACTTCTTTCGAATTTTCCCAATGAACATGAGCCGCCTCATCACCACCAATATGCAAAACGCCAAACGGGAACAATGCAATCACCTCATCAAGAACAGATTGAAAAAACTTTTCAACCTCTGGATCAGTCACGTTGTATAAATCACCCATCACCAGTTTGTTTTCTTTCCGGCTTGAGGTTCCTAACCACGGATAAGCCAAAATAGAGGCCGAAGCATGCCCCGGAAATTCAATTTCAGGAATAATATCGATTCCGCGAATTTTGGCATAGGCAACAACTTCCCTGATTTCGTCCTGAGTGTAATAAGCTCTTTCAGTATGGGTTTTATCCCAATCTTCAGCAGAAATATGCAGATTGGAAAAATCGCGTTTGGAGCCCACTTGGGTCAAAAGAGGATACTTTTTAATTTCGATACGCCATCCCGGGTCATCTACGAGGTGCCAGTGGAAAATATTCATTTTCAGGCGAGCCATCTCGTCAAGCAGAGTTTTTACCATTTTCATTCCATGAAAATGGCGGCTCTCATCCAACATATAGGCTCTCCATTGAAACTCGGGAGCATCGATCACTTTACAAACAGGAACATTAAAAGTGGATTCCGCTTTCTTTAGAATTTGCAGAACAGATTGCACAGCATAAATCAATCCTTCGCGGTGAGGAGCCGAAGCCTTGATATTTGCAGTTCCTTTCTTTTCTTTTACCTCCAGAATATAGGATCCGGAAACTCCGTTATCGCCCGACTTGCACAACTGGATATTGGCTTTGTTTGCAGAAGCTGTAAACTGAAATTTTACCCCGGCATCAGTAAAAAGACTTCCGATATAATCTTTGTCCAATTCCGATTTTTCATCCAGATATACCAGATTGTTTTCCTTTAACGGAACCAATTTGCCCCCATCAACTATTTCTCTGGGTTTGGGTATAATCTGAATCCGGCTCTCCTGTCCTATAACAGATAAAGCCGCCACCAGCACCACCATCAATACAAAAAAAAACTTACTCATAAATTTTGTTGGTTTAAAAATTAGATATTCGATTACACATTTCTTCTTCTCTAAAAAATGCTCCATTTTTTTCACTCCAGATGAAAACCATTCATCTTATTTACATACCACTTTCACCCCTTTAGGAGCTTTAAATGTTGTTTTCACTGTCCCGTCAGGTTGCTTTTTATGTTCGATCTCAAGCACACCGAAAGGAGTAGGAAAAGTACCTTTTACCCATTGCAAATCACCCAGATGCGGTTCAATCTTTATTTTCTTACACCCCGGTTCAAGCACATTCACCCCCAACACATACTGGGTTAACCATGCTGTCGGCCCAGATGCCCAGCCATGACAGAAACTGTGACGAAGCTCTTTGTAACAATAACCTCCGTACGAAGTGTGAACATCGGTTTTCCCTTCGGGAACAACTTCATCGATGCGGGCGGCATTTTTCATCCAGTCGATGTCGAAATCTTCCCAGAATGTAGTTGCACCAAGATCGAGCATAGCGCCCCAATATTCGCGGATATTGTCAATCGCTCCCGAATAATCGCCTGCCAGTGCGCGCGCATTCAGCATATAATAGCCGTAGAAAGTTGACATTTTATGAACACCGTCCTTGCTCAGCACTTCAGCGTTAGCCTTATCCGGAGCGAGCAATCCCGACATAGACAGCAAAGCCGCCGCCTGTTTGGAACCAGCCATTTCAGGAACGTGCTTTTTTAGCTTCTCAACCGAAGACGTACATAAACGGGCAGTTGCGGGATCATTCAAGATCGTACACAATTCGGCCCCGGCCCGAAATGCCATCACCATCATCGACTGCAAACCTGCATGAACAGCCTCTTTGTTTTCGCTTGACGGCCAGTCAAGGAAGCGGTTACCGTCCAGGATTTCCTTTCCGGATGGATCAATCCTGGTAGCCATCAGGCGCAACAAAGCTGTAAGATATTCTTTCTGTTGTTTCAGGTATTCCAGGTTGCCATGGTAATAATACCAGTCACGGTGAATCAGGATCCACCACATCGAATACGAGCTGATGCCGTTCATCCAGTTGGGCAGAGGAGTCAGATCCCGGGCCAGATCCAGACTTTTAGGAACCACTTCGTTATTGCCGAACACCGAATTAATAGTCATGACTTCGGGGTGCATGTCTCCCACCCAAACCAGACGGTCTCGCTTGATTCCATCCCATAAATAATCCTGCATATTCAGGTGAACCGTGTAAGCGCCTGTCATCCAGATTTGGTTCAGGCGTTCGTCGTTGCAGCTGAATGAACCCAGGTATGGAATATCCCGAAAAGTAAATGTGGCACTTATTTCCTTGATTTCAACTTTGGTATCGGGATCGACCAGGTCGATACGCACAAAACGAAAACCAGAATTCCCCACTTCCAAACGTCCCAACCAAGGTAGAGAAACCACAAAGTCACGCATTGCATGGTCGTTCGTTGCGCCATGTTCTCCCACATCGCTCATCGTTTCGCTTACCGATTCGCCTAAACGGATGCGTACACGTCCGACCGGATTCTTATTGCTGATGGTGGTTACAATTTCGATTCCACCCTGTATTTCTCTCCCAAAATCAAGGATTAGCCCCGGTTTTGAAGTTTTATCACTGATCAGAGTCAGGTAACTGCCCTGATTCAAATCGGCCTGACCAATTCCGGGATTCAGTATGTTTACGGCATTCTGTACCTGCTTGCCCGAAGAGTCGGAAACCCACACGATGCGCTCTGCAGTCAGGTATTTTCGGGTCAAAGCTGTAGAACGGACCTTTGAGGCATCTGTAGTTTCAAAAACAGGCGGAAGCTGAGCTAGTGCCGGCATAGTGCCCACCATAAAAATGGCAGCAGTAAAAAAGCGTGATAAGCTATTCATTCTTTCTTTTTTTATTGGTTTGTTATTTCTATTTTTTCTGATATCCCGGAAGGCAATTTCTAAAATCACTCCCTCACCTGAATATTAAAATTTCCGGACGGGAACTGATACAAGCTAAATTCATCCTCATTCTGAACCGGCACATATTTTTTTTCATCCAGTTTCTCTCCATTGACGGTTGCGTTCGTCCCTTTAAACAAAGCTACCAGACCAGATGAATTTGGTGGAATGCTGATCTGCCAGTTCAACACACCAGCATCCATTTTCCAATCGCTCACAACAGTGCCGTAGGGCGACTCGATACTGCCTCTGGCCCACGAAAGCTGTTTAGTAAACAAAGGCTGAAACCGAATAACCTTGAATCCTAAACCAGAATCATCGGGACGAATACCCGCCACATCTTCGTAAAAAAGAACATCGTACCCCGCCTGCATCGGATGATTATGTGAGGCTTCGGCTGCAATTTTCTGACTCTGCTTATTGACCGGAAGTGTTTCCCATAGCGATGTTGCATCAGCAGACGACCACATCTGTTCGAAGCTGTTCTCTCCTTTTTTAGTAAACATATCCCAAGCTGCCTGGCCGTTCCCGTTGCGGGCCAGCATGCTACCGATCCGGCCAATTCCAAAGATTCCGCAATGCATAAAACCAGCGCTATTTTCCTTCATGTTTCTAACTACAGCATCAGCAACCGCCTTTTTATCTTCTTCCGGAACCAGTCCAAAGTCCAGAGCCATCACATCTGCAGTC
This sequence comes from Prolixibacteraceae bacterium, assembly GCA_016788685.1. Classification (GTDB taxonomy): domain Bacteria; phylum Bacteroidota; class Bacteroidia; order Bacteroidales; family Prolixibacteraceae; genus Aquipluma. The sequence goes on from JAEUSS010000163.1 coordinate 6,122, forward strand.
TGACTTCCAAAGGTCTTCCGGTCAGTATTATACA
>JAEUSS010000167.1 GCA_016788685.1 Prolixibacteraceae bacterium
GATTTGAAGATATAAACCAGCGCAATAAGTTTCGCAAAAGCATAGCCAAGGATAACAGCCTTACAGGCCTGGAATCTGTATGGAAAACCAAAGACGGGAGGTCGGTAATTGTTCAGGAGAATGCCAAAGCCATTTCCGATAACAACGGAAAAATTTTGTACTACGAAGGTACGATTGAGGACATTACAGAGCGAAAAAAAATGGAAAGAACCCTGCGCGAGAGCGAAGAAAAATTCCGGAACGCTTTTTTAACTAATCCCGACTCAATAACCATCAATCGCCTTCAGGACGGAATATATACTTCCGTCAACAACGGGTTTACTCAGATCTTTGGTTATGCCGAAGAAGAAGTTCTGGGCAAAACACCTCTGGATATAAACATGTGGAACACCCCTGATGACCGGAAGAGATTTGTACAAGAACTAAAAATCAAAGGTGTTGTTGAGAACTTCGAGGCCAGACTTTGCACAAAAAACGGAGAACTGAAAGACACCCTTGTTTCGGCAACAGTAATTGATCTGGATGGTGTTTCGCACATTTTAAGTACGACCAAAGACATTACAGAACGAAAAACGGCCGAAGAAACACTTCGCTACAACGAAGCTTTGTTAAACGAGATGGGACGAATAGCGAAAATCGGCGGATGGGAGTTCACTCCGGGAACAGGCCAGGTGAGCTGGACAGAAGAGGTCGCCCGCATCCACGATCTCGACCCCACCTCCTCTATTTCGGCAAAAGCAGGCATTAATTATTACGACGAGCAATCGATACCAATCATCGAAAAAGCACTTCGGGAAGCTATTGAAACAGGGCGCCCCTTCGATCTGGAATTGGTCATCGTAACAGCCAAAGGCAATCAGAAATGGGTTCGTACCATTGGTAATCCGGTCCAAACCAACGGAACGGTAACCAAGATACACGGCTCGTTTCAGGATATTACCGAGCGTAAAAAAGCAGAAAGGGAAATCAGGGAGCTTAACGAAACTCTGGAACAACGGGTAGAAGACCGAACGGCTCAGCTGAAGGCCGCTAACGAAGAACTGGAAGCTTTCTCTTACTCGGTCTCTCACGATCTCCGGGCTCCGCTACGGCACATCAACGGCTTCGTCGATCTGTTAAACGAAAAATACAGTGAACTACTGCCTGAAAAAGGGCTGCATTACCTGAAAACAATCGTCAATTCATCGCGCCACATGGGAACGCTCATTGACGATCTGCTTCAATTTTCCAGAACCGGCAGGCAGGAAATGCGACAAAGTGATCTGGACATGAACCTGGTTCTTCAGGAAGTTATGGAAAGCGTCAGAAGCGACATTCACGACCGGAATATTGAATGGAACATCAGCAAACTCCCCAAAATAACAGCCGACCATTCGTTGGTAAAAATAGTATGGTTCAACCTTTTAAGTAACGCTGTTAAATTCTCAAAAGAAAAAAATCCGACAATCATCCAAATCGGATTCCATGAAGATGAGAAAGAATATACCTTTTTCGTTCAGGATAACGGAGCTGGATTTGACATGCAATATGCCGACAAGCTGTTCGGAGTATTTCAACGCCTGCATTCTCAGCAGGAATTTGACGGAACCGGCATCGGGCTGGCTAATGTTCGCCGCATCATTCAAAAACACGGAGGACGTACCTGGGCGATATCTCAACTTGAAAAAGGAGCTACATTTTATTTTACAATACCTAAAAATTAAGGAGCGAAAAAATGATCAGATTAAGAAAAATACTGCTGGTAGAAGATAATCCAAACGATATTGAGCTGACCCTTGAAGCACTGACAAAACAAAAGCTCGGCAACAGGGTTGTCGTACTGACCGATGGCGTAGAAGCCATGGAATATTTATTATACGAAAATAAATATGCCGGCCGGGAACGAGAAAACCCAAGTGTCATACTTCTTGACATCAAAATGCCACGAATGGACGGCATCGAAGTGCTTCAGGCCATAAAAAAGAACAATGAACTGAAAACAATCCCGGTGGTTATGCTGACCTCGTCCCGGGAAGAACCTGACCTGAAAAAATGCTACGACCTTGGAGTCAATGCATACATTGTTAAACCTGTCGATTTTAAAGACTTTTTTGATGCAGTAAAACACCTGGGGATATTCTGGGCACTACTCAATGAACTCCCCCCGAACGGAGGATTAAAAGATGAATAAAAAAGATGAAACGACCATTCTTTTAAATGTTTTATCACTCGAAGACTCTTCCGGTGACTTTGAAATAATCAGCGAAAAATTAATCAGTGCCGGGTATATTCTCAATATTTCACGCGTTGAGAAAGAAAGTGAATTCATAAGCCTGACTAAAAAAAATCGTTACGATATTATTCTGGCAGACTACAATCTGCCGGGGTTTAACGCATTTGAAGCACTGAAAATCTGTAAGGAACAATGCCCTGAAGTTCCGGTCATTTGCGTTTCGGGCTCCATTGGCGAAATCACGGCAATTGAGCTCCTGAAACAAGGCGCAGTTGATTATGTATTAAAAGACAGACTGGAACGACTGCCCTTTGCCATCAAACGAGCACTCGCCGAAGCTAAAGAAAAAACTAACCGGCAAAAAGCTGAAGAAGCACTGCGGAAAAGTGAAGAACGACTCAGAGACATCATTTTCAGTACCGCCGACTGGGTATGGGAAATTGACGAGAACGCTGTATTCACCTACAGTTCTCAGCGCGGAGAAGAGCTCTTCGATATGCCCCAGGAAGAAATTATCGGAAAGACACCTTTTGATTTTATGCCCAAAGAAGAAGCCCGGCGAACAAAAAAAATCTTCAGTGAATTATTAAAAAACAAAGCTCCCGTTGTCGACCTCGAAAACTGGAATATCGGGAAAAACGGACAGAAGATATGCTTGCTCACCAATGCCCGCCCCATTTTCAACAATAAAGGCGAGCTTAAGGGATACCGGGGAGTTGATAAAAACATCACCGAACGAAAACTTGCTGAGGAAGCAATCAGACAAAGTGAAGCTGAACTGAACTATGCTCAGGAGATTGCAAAAATGGGCAGTTGGCAATATCACTTTACAACCAAAAAATTCCGGTGGTCACGAAATATGTACCTGTTGTTTGGTTATAAATCCTTTGAAAAAGAGATTAGCCTTGACGAATTCAAGGAGCACGTGCACCCTGAAGACAGATATCTGATTGACCTGAGTATCCAGAAAACCATAGCAACCCGGACCGGGCTAAGTTTTGACTTCCGCTACATCTTACCCGACGGAGAAACAATCTGGCTTCAGAATAACATGAGCCCCACATTCAGAAACAACAAATTACTCGAAATACAAGGCGTAAACATTAATATAACCAAGAAGAAGATTGCCGAACAAGAACTCATCAAAGCAAAAGAAAAAGCTGAAGCCAGCGACAGGCTCAAAACCGCATTTATGAATAATATTTC
>JAEUSS010000206.1 GCA_016788685.1 Prolixibacteraceae bacterium
TCAGCAAGTCGTTCAGATGGACACTATCGATCTGGTCGTAACTGCGATGGTTGGCTATTCAGGACTGATACCAACCTGCAATGCCATTAAAGCCGGGAAGCATATTGCTCTGGCCAACAAAGAGACAATGGTTGTTGCCGGCGAAATCATCAACCAGCTTGCCATTGAACACAAGGTGAACATTTATCCGGTCGATTCGGAGCATTCGGCTATTTTTCAATGTCTGGTCGGAGAGTTTAACAACGAAATAGAGAAAATATACCTTACAGCCTCCGGTGGTCCTTTCAGAGGATTCAGCATGGAACAACTTGCCAATGTTACAAAAGCTGATGCGCTGAAACACCCCAACTGGGACATGGGAGCCAAAATTACAATCGACTCGGCATCGTTAATGAACAAAGGCTTTGAAGTGATTGAAGCCAAATGGCTGTTCGGTTTAAAACCTGACCAGATTGATGTTATCGTTCATCCTCAGAGCATCATCCATTCTATCGTTCAGTTTCGCGACGGATCGATGAAAGCACAAATGGGGCTTCCGGACATGAAACTGCCCATTCAATATGCACTGAACTTCCCGGAAAGACTGCCTTCATCCTTTAAAAGGTTTAGTTTTTTTGACTATTCCAAACTGACATTCGAACAGCCAAATACAAAAAATTTTCGTAACCTTGCACTTGCTTTTGAAGCCCTGAATCAAGGCGGGAATATGCCTTGTATCTTGAATGCTGCGAACGAAGTGGTGGTGCAGGCCTTCCTGAATGATAAAATTAGTTTTCTTCAAATGCCTGAAATCATTGAACAAACCATGGGAAAAGCAACTTATATTAAGAAGCCTGCACTGGAAGATTACATCCAGTCAGACAAGGAGGTTCGGATATTAACATCTGCCCTGGTAAAAAGCCTGGCAAAACAAAAGATTTAAAAACAGAAAAATTAGTCGATGGAAATAGTATTGATAAAAGCTGCTCAACTTATCCTCAGTTTATCCCTGCTGGTTATAATACACGAATTCGGGCACTTCCTGTTTGCCCGCATTTTTAAAACAAGGGTCGAAAAATTCTACTTGTTCTTTGACCCCTGGTTTTCGCTCTTCAAAGTAAAAAAAGGCGACACCGAGTACGGAGTCGGATGGCTGCCTCTGGGCGGATACGTAAAAATTTCAGGAATGATCGATGAATCAATGGACAAGGAAGCCATGAAACTGCCTCCCCAACCTCATGAATTCCGTTCAAAAAAAACATGGCAACGACTGTTGATCATGGTTGGCGGCGTACTGATGAATTTCATCCTTGCATTCGTCATTTACATCGGCATTCTTTACGCCTGGGGCGAACAATATTTACCAACGGCCAACGTGAAGTATGGTATCGAGGTTGATTCTGTCGGAATGCAGATCGGGCTCCAAAACGGGGATAAAGTCCTGTCAGTCGACAACATGCCGGTAGAAAACTTCCACAAAATTATCCCCACTGTCATACTCGACAAAGCTTCGGCCATTCAGGTAGAACGCGACGGGCAAAAAGTTGACGTTGAAATCTCGGACGCCGACCTGGCCCTGCTGATCAAAAGCAAGGGAGTAATGTCGTTCAGGCTTCCGTTCGATTATAAAGTGGCAAAATTTGCGAAACCATCGGCCGCCAAGGATGCCGGATTAGAGGTTGGTGACCAGATTGTCGGTTTAAACGACCAAAAATACGAATACAGCGACCAGTTTGCCACAGCTCTTCGCGACAGCATCGGCAAAACGGTAAGCTTGAATGTTATACGAAACGGCCAGGAAATGTCCTTTGCAATGGTTGTTCCGGAAACCGGAATGCTGGGAATCCAGCGAGAGCAAAATCTGGAAAAAATATTCGAATTTAAAACCATTCAGTATGGCCTGATCGAGTCAATCCCTGCCGGAATAAACAAAGGGATCAGCACGATTAACGACTACCTGAAACAGTTTAAACTGATATTCTCCCCCAAGACCAAAGCTTATGAGAGCCTGGGCGGTTTCATTGCCATTGGCAATATTTTCCCCGGAATGTGGAACTGGTATTCTTTCTGGAGTATGACAGCATTCCTTTCAATCATCCTGGGAGTGATGAACCTTTTACCAATTCCTGCTCTTGATGGCGGACACGTCATGTTCCTGCTTTTTGAAATGATTACCGGACGAAAACCCGGAGATAAGTTTATGGAATATGCCCAGATTGTAGGCATGGTAGTCCTGCTCACCCTGGTTGTTTACGCCAATGGGAATGACATTTTTAAACTTTTCAAATAAATGTCGGAAGTTGTTATTTTTGTTACTTTTGCAAAAACCATTTAAACTATAATAATATGAACTTATTAATTATCGCTGGTATTATTGGTCCTCAGGAGCTTATTGTTGTATTGGTCGTAGTTGTGCTGATGTTTGGCGGTACCAAAATTCCTGAATTAATGAAAGGTCTCGGAAAAGGGATTAAGGAATTCAAAAATGCTTCGAAGGCTGATGAGGATGAATCAAAAAAGGACACCGAAAAGCTTGAAAAATAATACGGAAAACGCCCGCTGGTTTGCGGGTTTTTTTTTGGCCTGACAGCATCTGCTGAAAACTGCAAATAATCTAGCCGCAATCTGGTAAGGTTTTTGAAGGGGAAACCATACACTAAAAAAAAAGAATCAGATGAAACAAGTTATCACTAATCTTACATTTCTGGTTGTCTTGTCGTTAATATGGTCTTCGTGTAACAAGCCCGGAGCCAAATACGAGACCATAACCGGCAAAGCCGGTGAGCTTGTGGTTGTAATTGGCAAAGAAACCTGGAAAGGGCCAACCGGCTCACTGATCAGGGAAGTATTGGCACAACCCCAGTCTTCACTTCCGCAGAGCGAACCAATGCTCAGCCTGATGGATGTTCCTCCCAGTGCTTTCGTTAACATATTCAAAACCCACAGAAACATCCTGACGGTTAAAATATCATCAACTTACACCGAGCCTAAAGTTGAGTTTACAAACGACACCTGGGCCTACCCGCAGGCAATTGTAAACATTCAGGCCAGTTCTCCTGAAAACTTTGAAGAATTATTTAAAGCCAACAGCAATAAAATATTAGCCTATTTTCTGAAAGCTGAAAAAGACCGGCTGAAATCAGTCTACCGGAAATCGTATGAAAAAGGGATTTACAAAACCCTGCACGACGATTTAAAACTTGACCTGTATGTGCCCGTTGGCTTTAACATTGTAAAAAAAGACTCAGACTTTGTATGGATGAGGTATGATACTCCGCTGATTTATCAAAGCATCATTGTGTATACGTATCCTTACGATTCCGACAGCACTTTCACACGAAAATTCCAGCTTGGCAAGCGTAATCTGATCGCCAAAAACCATATTCCGGGTCCCCTCCCGGGAAGCTACATGACTACTGAAACGGAGCTTCCACTGGACTTTAATATACTGAAGTTCAACGGAAACTACGCATCAGAAATGCGCGGACTATGGAAGGTCGAAAATGATTTTATGGGCGGACCGTTCGTCAGCCTTTCTGTATTAGACGCCGCCCGCCGAAGGGTTGTTACTGTCGAAGGCCATGTTTATGCCCCTAAAAATGACAAGCGCAACTACCTCAGGCAAGTTGAGGCAATGGTCTATTCGCTCGAATTCCTGAATCAGGATGTAAACGACAAAATCACCAATCAGCTCGAAAGCGGGAATTAAGCCTGAAAAATATAGTAGCCAAGCTAAAAAGCCCGATGAAAACAAAATGTTTTCATCGGGCTTTTTTAACTTCTACACAATCCTGAGTTTCGTAAATCTGCCGGCTAAAAAAAGTCTTCAGAAGTATCCCGGCTTTGTTCAATACTTTCAGGATCATCACAATTAACGTCTACCGATAAATTAACAGGCTTTTCAAACTCAGCCTTGTCGCTGTACGGAAGACTTTGGTCGGCATATACTTTACGCATATAATACCCCCAGATGGGCAGCGCCATACTTGCTCCCTGGCCCGTCTGCAGATCTTCAAAATGGATACTTCTCAGTTCGGCGCCAGTCCACGATCCGTTCACCAATTCGGGAGTAACTCCGATAAACCATCCGTCGGAGTGGTTTTGTGTTGTTCCTGTTTTTGCGGCGATAGGACCTCTAAATCCGCCATACTCAGGCTTCCAGCGCAATCGTCCGCCAGAACCGGCATCTACAACGCCCCGCATCAGATCGATCATCAGGTAAGCTGTTTGCTCGTCAATAGCATCGTGTTTTTCAGGCCTGAAGGTTGAAATAACGTTTCCGTGACGGTCTTCAATCCTGGTTACAAAAACGGGTTGTGTGTACACGCCTTTATTGGCAAATGTGCCATAGGCTCCCACCATCTCGTATAGAGTTACGTCTGACGTACCCAAAAACATAGCAGGCACCGGATCGATAGGGCTGTATATGCCCATCTTTTTCATTACATCGGCAACCGACTGCGGATTATACTGCTTCATCACCCAGGCAGAAACCTGGTTGACGGAGTGAGCCAATCCCCACCTGAGTGTTACCATCTTATCGTCAAACTTTGTTTTCCCGGAGTTTTTGGCTTCCCAGATCTTCCCGTCGGGCAGAATAAATTGTTGTGCCACATTGGGTACCTTACTGCATGGCGACATGCCGTTTTGCATCGCCAGTGTATATAAAAATGGTTTTACAGTCGATCCGACCTGCCTTTTACCGCCTTTTACCATATCGTACATGAAGTGCCGGTAGTCAGGCCCTCCGACATAAGCCTTCACGTGACCTGTTTTAATTTCCATGGACATAAACGACGAACGGAAGATGCCGTAGTAGTACTTCATCGAGTCCAGAGGCGACATGATTGTATCGCGATCTCCTTTATATGAAAAAACAGTCATTTCGACCGGATGGTTGAACATCTGCTTGATTTCATCCCATGACTTCCCGCTCTGTCTGGCAAGGCGGTAACGCTCTGTTTGTTTGATCGATTGGTCCAGTATCCCCGTAACAGCCTCAGTTGTCATGCTGTTTGAGAAAGGTTTGTTTTTCAGTTTCCGTAAATGCTTATTAAAGGCTGGCTGTAAATTGTTCTTCAGATGAGTGGTCAGTGCTTCTTCAGCATACCGCTGCATCCTCGAATCGATGGTGGTAATGATACGAACCCCGTCGCGATAGAGGTTGTAGGGTGTTCCGTCGGCCTTTTTATTCTTGTTGCACCATCCGTAGAGAGGATTGGTTTCCCATTCAACAGAATCTTCTTTGTATTTTTGGATCTGCCATGCCCCGTAATCTGCACGTTCAGGCTTCTTTGCATTCATTGCCTGCCGCAGGTATTCTCTGAAATACGGAGCCAGCCCGGTTTTAAAGTCTACTTTGTGGTAATCGAGTTCCAACGGAAGTGCCTGCAGCGAATCACACACCTCTTCAGTAATGTAATCATACTTGGCCATTTGCGACAAAACCACGTTACGCCGCTGCAGTGTAAGCTCGGGCCGCCGCACCGGATTAAACAACGAAGAATTTTTCGCCATCCCTACCAGCATCGCGGCCTGTTCGATCTTCAGCGAATCAGGGGTTGTATTAAAATAAATAGCCGCTGCCGACTTAATTCCGACAGCCAGATTTAAAAAATCATACTTATTCAGGTACATGGTCAGGATTTCTTCCTTCGTATAACTCTTCTCAAGTTTTACGGCAATCACCCACTCCTTGAATTTCCTGAAGATTAATTGCAGCTTATTCTCCAGATTATCACGCGGAAAGAGCATTTTCGCAAGCTGTTGGCTAATAGTACTCCCTCCTCCGGAATTGGTATCGGCAGTCAGTATACCTTTTACAACCCTGACAAGACCACGCGCGTCAATTCCCGAATGTTCATAAAAACGTACATCTTCCGTAGCAATTAATGCATTCAGCAATTCAGGGCTAAATTCTTCGTAGCTGACAAAGCTCCTGTTCTCCTTGAAATATTTGCCCAGCACAACCTGATCAGCCGAAATAACTTCAGACGCGAGCAAACTCTCCGGATTTTCAAGATCCTCAAAAGTTGGCATAAAGCCAAGCCAACCCTTCGCAATCATGAAAAACATCAGAAACACAGCAACAACTCCTGTAGCATATACAATCCAGAAGAACCGGATGTATTTTTTATATACTGAAATATCTTTATCCATCAGTTGTGATTTCGTTTTGTAAGGCGCAAAGATAATGAAACCCTTGCGAATTTCGTTTGGCAGAAAATAAAGGTACAGAAACCTGACCTCAGATTTGCCTAACTGATGTTTTGCCCGATCGAAATTCTCCCGCCACAGAACTACGCAAAGTACTATAAAACTGAACATTACACAACAAAAAAACCTGGCATCCCCAATCTGTTTCAGGAATTTAAAGTGAGGCGGATCACTACCTCAAACACTCGCCATATTTTAATAAATAAATCATTTTCAAATAAATATGAATTGAAAATTTATTGAATTAAATTTTGAACTTAGCGTTTCCTTTTCTTTAATTTGCACAAAATTTTGAATTCAGAACGAAAAACAAACCAATACATGCACGAAAATCTTGTTATTGTTGAGTCACCTGCCAAAGCAAAAACGATTGAGAAGTTTTTAGGAAAAGATTTTTTTGTTACCTCCAGCATGGGGCACATCAGGGATCTCGAGAAAAAAGATTTTGGAATCGACATTCAGAATAATTTTACTCCGAAATACGAAATCACACCGGACAAGAAAAAACTAGTCACAGAGCTGAAAAAACTGGTCAAAGAATCGAACCTGATTTGGCTGGCATCGGACGAGGACCGTGAAGGAGAAGCCATATCCTGGCACCTGATGGAAACTCTTGGACTGAATCCGGAGAAAACCAAGCGAATTGTTTTTCATGAAATTACCAAAGAAGCAATCCTGAATGCAGTTCAGAATCCACGCCCCCTGGATATCAACCTGGTAAATGCTCAGCAAGCCCGCCGGGTACTCGACCGGATTGTGGGCTTCGAAGTTTCGCCGGTTTTGTGGAAAAAAGTAAAACCGTCGCTTTCTGCCGGAAGGGTTCAGTCGGTAGCCGTCAGATTGATTGTCGAACGCGAACGCGAGATTATAAACTTCACCTCCACATCGGCATTTCGTGTAGCTGCAACCTTTCTGGTGCCTGAGAAAGACGGGAAGATCACCGAACTAAAAGCAGAATTAAACCGCAGGTTCGATACACAGGATGAGGCCAATGCTTTCCTGGAAAAATGCAAAAATTCTGAATTTCAGATTAGCGAAGTAGTCAAGAAACCCGCCAGACGCTCTCCTGCCCCTCCGTTCATCACCTCAACGCTTCAGCAGGAAGCCAGCCGTAAATTGGGTTTTTCAGTTTCGCAAACCATGAGTATTGCCCAAAAGCTATATGAATCGGGAAAAATAACTTACATGCGTACCGATTCGGTCAACCTTTCAGGATTGGCTATTGCTGCAGCGAAACAAAAAATTATCAGCACACTTGGAGAAAAATACCATCAGGTACGCCAATATAAAACCAAAGCCAAAGGAGCCCAGGAAGCTCACGAAGCCATTCGTCCGGCTTACCTCGATCAGGAAGAGATTTCAGGAACCAGTCAGGAGAAAAAATTATACGATCTGATCTGGAAACGGACCATTGCCTCGCAAATGAGTGAGGCAGAACTGGAAAAAACCACCGTTACCGTCGACATCTCGAATGCGTCAGAAAAATTTATCGCAACCGGAGAAGTTTTAATTTTTGACGGATTCCTGCGTGTTTATATCGAATCAGATGACGATGAAGATCAGAATGGCGGAACTAAAGGGCTACTGCCTCCGTTAACTGCCAGGCAAATTCTTCGCTGGAACAAAATACAGGCGACCGAACGCTACACCCAAAAACCGCCGCGTTACACGGAAGCCAGCCTGGTGAAAAAATTGGAAGAACAAGGAATCGGACGCCCGTCAACCTATGCACCGATCATTACGACTGTCCAGAACCGAGGATACGTGGTCAAGGAAGATCGCCCCGGAACGGAGCGCGAATACACCGAGTTAGTCCTTTCTGGCCAGAAAATAACAGCAAAAGTCAAAACTGAAATAACCGGCGCCGAAAAATCGAAATTATTCCCGACTGATATTGGCATGGTTGTCAACGACTTCCTGATCAAGTACTTTGATCTGATCATGGACTATAATTTCACAGCCAAAGTGGAAAAAGAGTTTGACGAAATTGCTGAAGGCGAATTAGTTTGGAACGATATGATCCGAAGTTTTTATGATCCGTTCCACTCAAAAGTTGAAAATGCGCTGAACGAAGCTGAACGGACAAACGGCGTCAGGGT
>JAEUSS010000219.1 GCA_016788685.1 Prolixibacteraceae bacterium
GGTTAAGGGATGAAAATTCGAATCTGCGTCGTCGTGATAAACGCCTGGTTGAAGCCAACGATGCTGTACCTGCAACTTCCAGCCAGATTCTTCAGGGGATTACCCGTGCTGCACTTCAGACACGCAGCTGGTTGTCAGCCGCGTCGTTCCAGGAAACCACAAAGGTTTTGAATGAAGCTGCAATACACGGAAAAGTTGATTACCTGGATGGGCTGAAAGAAAACGTTATCTGCGGGCATTTGATCCCGGCAGGAACCGGACTGAAGGAATATAAAAATCTGGTTGTTGGTTCACGTGATGAATATGACCGAATGGTTGAAGTAAAAGATTCAGATAGAAATTCAAGAGACTAGTGATGGACGATCTGAAAAATAACAACCAGTTACAGATTGAGTTGACGGAAGAGGTTGCTCAGGGAACATATTCTAATCTGGCTATTATCACACATTCCAGCTCTGAATTTGTCCTGGATTTTGTCAGGGTTATGCCCGGAATTCCGAAGGCAAATGTAAAGTCGAGAATTATTTTAACTCCGGAACATGCAAAAAGATTGCTTGTTGCTTTACAAGAGAATATTCAGAAATATGAGAATGTTAACGGGACGATAAAGAATGTGAGAGGTCATGATCCTCTTCTTCCTCCGATGTCTTTCGGAGGACCGGCTCCTATTGCGTAAATAATAACTCGGAAATAAAACAGAACGGGGATACCATCAGGTGTCCCCGTTTTTGTTTTTTGATACACCTGATTTATTTAATTATGGCGTCTGATGCGGCGTTTTCAATGTTAATTAATTGATAATTATTCGTTATCTAAACATTTAGCCTATTAAGCAGCAATAATATAATTGGTAACATTACAGTGATAATGCTTAATATGGGAAGTGTTTTTTTGTTCAAACTAAATACAAATTATTATGAATGAGATGGAAATTGCTTTTGAACTTCTGGGTGTCGGGATGGTAACTGTATTTATTATTTTGGCATTAGTCGTGGTGTTGGGCGATCTGATTATCCGGTTTGTAAATCGGTTTGTGCCCGAGCTGGAGAAGGTAGCAGTTACAAAGTCCGCATCAGGAGCATCCGAAGTTAATCCGAAGAAGATGGCTGCAATTGTTTCAGCAGTAACTAAGGTTACCGGTGGTAGCGGGCGGGTAACTAAAGTTGAGAAGCTTTAAATCCGTTGGGTTTTAAAGCTTTTCTGTTAAATATCGGTATAACTCGTATTATATCATTAAACTAATCATTGAATAAAGACTATTGAATTATGAAGGGAAGAAAAATTAAATTTTCATTGGTTTATCGCGATATGTGGCAATCTTCAGGGAAGTATGTGCCACGGGTTGATCAGTTGGTGAAGGTCGCTCCGCATATTGTGGACATGGGATGTTTTGCAAGAGTTGAAACCAATGGAGGTGGATTTGAGCAAATTAATTTGCTTTTTGGTGAAAACCCAAATAAATCGGTTCGCGAATGGACGAAACCATTCAACGACGCTGGGATCCAGACCCATATGCTGGAACGTGCATTGAACGGAATCCGCATGAACCCGGTGCCTGCTGACGTGCGAAAACTGATGTTTAAAGTAAAAAAGAAACAAGGAACTGACATTGCCCGCTCTTTCTGCGGATTGAATGACCCCCGGAACATCCTGGATTCGGTAAAGTATGCCAAAGAAGGCGGAATGATTGCTCAGGCAACGCTGAGTCTGACGTATTCAAAAGTGCATACGGCCGAGAGTTTTATTCAGCTTGCCGACGAATTAATTCAGGGTGGCGCTGATGAAATTTGCCTGAAAGACATGGCGGGTATCGGCCGTCCGGCCTGGCTGGGTAAAATCGTGAGAGGAATCAAAGCGATGCATCCCGAAATTCCGCTGGAATATCATTCTCATTCAGGTCCCGGGTTTGCGATGGCTTCAATCCTGGAAGTCTGCCGCGCCGGAGTGGATTACATCGATGTTGCTATGGAACCGCTTTCCTGGGGAACGGGTCATATCGATCTTTTGGCGGTTCACGCCATGCTTGAAGACGACGGCTTTGATGTCCCGGCGATTAACATGGATGCTTATATGAAGGTCCGTTCGCTGACTCAGGAATTTATTGATGATTTCCTCGGATTTTATATTGATCCGAAGAACCGTTACATGAATTCGATGCTCATCGGACCTGGTTTGCCGGGTGGTATGATGGGCTCCCTGATGGCCGATCTGGAAAATAACCTGGCCAGCCTGAATAAATGGATGGTCAAACGCAACAAACCGCAATTAACTCAGGATGACTTGCTGATCAAGCTGTTTAATGAGGTAGAGTACATATGGCCAATGCTGGGGTATCCGCCATTGGTTACGCCATACAGCCAGTACGTGAAAAATCTGGCCTTAATGAATGTGATGCAGATCGAGAAAGGAGAGCCCCGCTGGAGTATGATTGCCGACAATATCTGGGATATGCTGGTTGGCAAGGGTGGAAAACTTCCGGGAGAGTTGCATCCTGAAATTGTAAAATTGGCCAAGGAAGCCGGAAAGGAATTCTTCACCGGTCGTCCGCAAGATCTTTACCCGGATGCATTGGATACTTTCCGCAAAGAAATGAATGAAAAAGGCTGGGATTTTGGCCAGGATGACGAAGAGTTGTTTGAACTGGCCATGCACCCGCAGGAATACCGTGCGTACAAATCGGGTGCTGCCAAGAAAGCGTTCGAAGAAGATCTGGCTAAACGACGCATTGAAGGTGGCGGAATCAATGAAGGTACAGCGAAAGCTGCTGCCCCTGAGTCTGCGGGTTCTGTGGTCAGCCTGAAACCCTCAACCATGTTTGTGGATGTCGACGGCGAACGGTTTAAAGTAACTGTTGAGTACGGAACTGATGACGTTGTCCCTTCGGCGAAGCCTGCACCTGCTGTTGCTGCTGCTGTTCCTTCGGCTGCACAGGGAACATTGAAAAGTATCCTCGCACCGCTCGAAGGTAAGTTTTACCTGACCAAAGAGAGTTCGGAAAATGCGATCAAGGTTGGCGATATCATTAAAGTCGGTGATTTGATTGGCTATGTGGAAGCAATGAAAACCTTCAATGCCATTCGTTCGGATGTTGCCGGTACGGTGCAGGATATTTGCTACACAACCGGTACTGAGGTTGAAGAGGAT
>JAEUSS010000244.1 GCA_016788685.1 Prolixibacteraceae bacterium
TCCGCCCATCAGGATGAAAATCATCATGAAAAAATACGTAACAAACATAACCTGCTGCTGGGTGTCGGCAACGGTGGAAATGAATAAACCCAGCCCAAGAATACCCAGCAAATAAAGTATGCCGAAGCCAAACACAAGCCCCAGGCTGCCAACGACTGGTAAATTGAAAACTACTTTGGCAATCAGTAATCCGAACGATAAATCGAACAACGCAATTACCACAAAAGGAATCAGTTTCCCGGTTAAGAACTGAATTTTTTTGATTGGTGTCACATTTAGCTGTTCAATCGTTCCCTGTTCTTTCTCCTTTACCAGGCTCATTCCGGAGAGGAATAACCCGATGAGGGTAACCAATATGGCCAGAATCCCGGGGGCCATGTACCACTTGTATTCGAGTTCGGAGTTGTACCAGAACCGGGAAACCGTGTTGATCTGGTAGGGGGGATTGAATTCGGGCAGCCCCTTCCATTCGGCGATAATGTTTTTGTTGAAATCGCGAATGACCGAGGCGGCATAGGAGTAACCTAATTGCGCAGCCTGGCCGTCGATGGCATTTACAAGCAACTGCAGGCTGGCTTTGTCGTCCCGGATCAGGTCGCGCTCAAATCCCTGGGGAATTGTCAGCACCATATCATCGGCATTACGCAGGAGTTCTTTTTCGCCTTCTTCAGGATTGAACGAGGTGTTGTTGATCGTGAAGAACGGGGAAGCTTCGAGTTTGCCGGCCAGTTCGCGCGAGGTTGACGACAGGTCTTTGTCGATCAGAAAGATATCGACGTTTTTCAGGTCGTAAGTCGCCGCGAAAACAAGCACCAGCATCTGGAGCAGCGGAATCATCACAATCATCCGCAGCATAACTTTGTTGCGCTTGACCTGAATAAACTCTTTTTGTATGACGTAGAAAATTGTTTTCATTTTCTTATTTACTATTTTAAGATTTACCGTTTACTATTTGCGCCGGAATTCAGAGCATTCAAATCGTAAATCGTCAATAACTAAATTGTAAATTATTCTAATCTGATTTTGAAAGTCCGAATGCTGAGGCCGATAAACACGAATGTCATCAGCATCAGAATCAGCGTTTCTTTCCAGACAAATAAGATTCCGGTACCTTTCAGCATGATGTTCTTTATGATCACGATAAACCAGCGCGGCGGCATAGCGTGGCTCAGGATGCGCAGGGGTGCAGGCATATTTTCGATCGGGAAGATAAAGCCTGAAAGCAAAATGGTTGGCAGCATCAGTGCCAGTACTGAAATAAACATCGCCGCCATCTGGTTGGGGGCAATGGTCGAAATCAGGATACCCAGGCTCAGCGCCATCATAATAAAGAGAAAACTTTCGGCCATCAGGAAAATGAAACTGCCTTTGATCGGGACTCCAAAAATGAAAACGCCAATCAGGATGATGGTCAGTGCGTTAATGAACGAAAGCAGCAGGTAGGGCGTAACTTTTCCCAAAACAATCTGAATTGGTTTCAATGGCGAGGCAAGCAGCACTTCCATGGTGCCCAGTTCTTTTTCTTTGCTGATGGAAATGGAGGTCATCATGGCCGAAATCAGCATCAGGATCATAGCCATGATGCCCGGAACAAACATGTAAACGCTTTTTAATCCTTCGTTGTAAAGCATCCTCACTTCGGTGTTTATCTGATGGGGTAACTGCAAGTTCTGAAGCTTTTCTTTTTTTACATAGTCGTTGATGATTCCTGAAGCATAGCTGGTCAGTATTCGGGCGGTGTTGGGGTCGGAAGCATCGGCCAGCAGCTGCACATCGGCCTTGCCGTCGCGTTCGAGGTTTTGCTCAAAATTGCTCCCGAAGGTAACCACCATCTTTACTTTTCCTTTCCGGAAGACTTCTTCCACATCGTCGCCCGGGAGCAGTTCGTCAGCCGGAACAAAATAACCCGATGACAACAGTTTGGCTGTAATTTCGCGGGTGGTATTGTCGCGCGACTCATCCCGGATGGCAATCTTCGAATTCTGGATGTCGGTACTGATCACTTTCCCGAACAGCAAAAGCTGAATTACCGGCAAAGCGAAAATGATGATCATTGTTCGCGGATCGCGAAAAATGTGTAAAAATTCCTTCCGTAGAAAACCTGTAAATTGTTTCATAATCTGTTTGTTGCGGGTTGCGGATTAACCTGTAATCTGTAACCCGGAATGTTTTTATTCTACGTTTCGTGCAATCTTCAGGAAAACTTCGTCCATGTTTTTTGCCCCGAATTGTTTTTTCAGATTTTCGGGTGTGTCAAGAGCCTCAATCCGGCCGTTGTTCATAATCGAAACGCGGTTGCAGTATTCGGCTTCGTCCATGTAGTGTGTGGTTACAAAAACAGTGATTCCGCGGTCGGCAGCTTCGTAAATCAGGTCCCAGAACTTTCGCCGGGTAATAGGGTCAACTCCGCCGGTTGGTTCATCGAGAAATACAATTTTCGGATCGTGAAAGATGGCGACCGAAAACGCCAGTTTCTGTTTCCATCCCAAGGGGAGCGATCCGATCAGCGAATCTTTGGCTGATCCGAGCTCGAGATTCCGGAGTAAGGTTTCTTGCTTTGCTTTGCGCTCGGCGGGAGAAATGCCGTAGATGCCGGAGAAAAAGCGGATATTCTCAGAAATTGTCAGGTCTTCGTAGAGCGAAAATTTCTGGCTCATGTAACCAATGGTGCGCTTCACTTTTTCGGTTTCGCGGCAGATGTCAAATCCGGCCACTTTAACTTTACCTGAAGTGGGGGCGGAGAGTCCGCACAGAATTTTCATGGCGGTAGTTTTCCCGGCACCATTGGCACCCAGGAACCCGAATATTTCGCCCTTGTACACCTCAAAATTGAGGTGGTCGTTGGCCACAAACGAACCGAATTTTTTGACCAGATCGTGTACTTCAATTACTTTTTCTTGCATGTTTTGATGTTTTTACCTGTTGTCACCAAATCCGGGATATCATTCATTATCCTGTAAAAGCTCCATAAACACGTCTTCGATGGATGGCGGAATGTCAAGAACTTCCAGTCCGGAATGGTCTTTTTTCAGGAGATAGTTTTCAAATTCAGTAGCTTCTGCTTCATCATCTTTTCCGGTGACATGCAGGTACTGACCAAATGCGAACGCTGAATCGGTTTTTTCGTACGAACGTATGTCCTGGATCAGCCGGTGCATATCGTCCGATTTGATGGCGTATAACTTTCGGGAATAATTTTCAACCAGCTTTTGCGGTGTGTCAACATCCAGCACTTTTCCTTTTTGCATCAGCGCCACGCGGTTGCAAAGCGTTGCTTCGTCCATGTAAGGTGTCGAAACCAGTATGGTTATTCCTTTTTGCTGAAGTTTTTTCAGCATTTCCCAGAACTCCTTGCGCGAAACAGCATCTACGCCGGTGGTGGGTTCATCCAGTATCAGGATTTCAGGTTTATGGATCAGGGCGCACGAGAGTGCCAGTTTTTGCTTCATTCCTCCCGAGAGTTTTCCGGCGAGGCGGTTTTTGAAAGGTTCAATCTGTACGTAAATATCGCGGATCAGCCCGTAATTTTCGGCAACTGTGGTCTGAAAGACTGTTGCGAAAAAGTTCAGGTTTTCCTCGACTGTCAGATCTGAATACAGCGAAAACCGGCCGGGCATATACCCGACGATTTGCCTGATCTTCTTGTAATCTTTAACGACATCCAGGCCGTTCAGTGTTGCCAGTCCTTTGTCCTGAATAAGTAAAGTCATCAGGATACGCATCAGCGTTGTTTTTCCGGCTCCGTCGGGGCCAATGAGTCCGAAAAGTTCGCCTTTTTTTACTTCGAGCGAAATGTCACTGACTGCCGGAACGTTACCGTACGATTTGTATATGTTTTGAATGCTGATCATGTTGATTTCAAGATTAGGAGTTGCATTGTGCCGGGAACGGCCATACGATTTGTTATCTTAAAACACCACTTCACCCGGCATCCCGATTTTTATCCGCCCGTCGTTGTCAACCAATATTTTGACGGCGTACATCAGTTTTACCCGCTCTTCTTTGGTTTGGATGATCTTGGGGGTGAATTCTGATTCCGACGAGATCCAGGTAATCGTTCCGGTCAGCGGTTGCATTTCTTTGGTATCCGAATCAATCAGCACTTTGGCTTCACTGCCGAGTTTAACTTTCGCAAGCTGGGCTCCCGAAACGTATACTTTCAGTTCCAGCTTAGCCAGGTCAGCCATTTTCAGGATGGGTTTCCCCGGTGTAGCCAGTTCTCCGGTTTCGAGGTAAGTTTCCAGGACAGTTCCTTTTCCGGGGCTGTTGATCCGGCATTTGGCCAGTTGTTCGTTCAGCAGGTCAAGCTGCCTTCGGATGACTTCCATTTCACTCCCAATCAGCTGAAACTGGGTACTTGTTGCCGAAATTTGTTTGTCCAGAACATTCATTTGTCCGTTGATGTCGTCCATCTGTTGCTGCGTTGCAGCCTGGTCGGCGAACATTTTGACGATGCGCTGCTGAGTGGTTGCCACATTCTTCTTCTGTTCCCTGAAGACATTGATTTGAGCCGCCACATTTTGTTTTTTCGTTTCGCTGCCCGCCAGTTGTGCTTCTGTTTGCAACTTTTTCAGGAACAATTCGGTGGTGTCAATCAGCGCGATGTGTTTGCCGGGGGCGAGTTCATCGCCTTGTTTTACTTCCATTGACAATAGTTTTCCGGCGGTTTCCGAAGAAACGATCGTTTCAACCGCTTCGAAATTTCCGTAAGCATCCGATTGGCTTTTTTCGTTTTTGCAGGCTCCGAGCAGGAGGAGAGCAAGGGCTGTTATTTGTAATTTTTTCATGGTGATCTTATTATCTGTTTGTTCGGTGTTTTATTGGTTTCCGCTGATGTTCAGAAGTTTAATCTGCGCTTCTTTTAACTGGATCTTGCGGGTTTCGAGCATGAGTTGCGCAGTGGTTGCGGCATTCAGATCCTGAATGTAGTCAGCCGTGGTGATCGTCCCGTTTTCCAGTTTCGAAGCAGACGTTTGGGCAATTCGCTCCCGGATAGAAATCAGTTCACGATCGGTTTTCAGCAATTCGGAAATCTGGTCTATCTTTTTGATTTGCTGGTCTGTGGCTACATCAATGTTCTGCACAAACGCTTCCCGTTTGGACTGGACAATATCCTGCTGAAGTTTTAAAACTTGTCGCTGGCGCGAAGTGTTTTTCCAGTCGAAGACGTTCCAGCTAAATCCCAGGCCAACCAGGTAGTAAGTGTCAAATTCGTTATTGAGCATGTTGAGTCCCGGTTTGCCGTAACCTGCCTGTCCAAAACCGAACAGTTTCGGGTTACGCTGCTTCTTCAGGATTTCAGAACTGGCATTCAGAAGTTCGGTCTGAGTGCCGAAAAGATCAAGTTCCGGACGCTTCAGCGGCAGTTCGGCAGATGCAGGTACTTCGGGCAAAGTCAGGTTGTTTAGCAGGGCTGTTGTTTTTCCTGTCAGGATGGCTAATGCCGAAAGTACGGTTTCGCGATTACTCTTCAGTTCGAGCGCCAGCTGGCCGGTCTGGAGGAGTTCGGCCAGTAGCTGATCCAATTCAGACGATAAAATCATCCCGTTATTAACTGCTGATTCCATGAACTTCCGGCGTTTGGCAAGGGTTTCGGTTTTCTTTTCCAGAATTCTCAGATTTTCCTGAATCAGGAAAGACGTGAAATAGAACTGGTTTACCTTTTCTTTGACCTGATAAAGTTCGACTTCTGTTTGCTGAATGTTTCCGGCATTCTCGGCCTGATTAACCAGTTCTTTGGCTTTGCTCAGTCCGCCGTCCCAAATTGTTTGCTTCAGGTCAAGGTAAAATTTGTACTGGTCTTTGTCAGCCGTTGGTATGTTCATGTTTGGGAGTGAAAGACCGATTTTAGTCACGTCCGACTGATAAGTTGCCTGACCGTTCAGGTTAACCTGTGGCAGGTAGCTGGTCGCATTATTTTCATTTTTAAGATTCAGGATTTGCTGGTACAGTCCGATTTGTTTCAGCTCCGGGTGATTTTCCCTGGCCCAGTCCTGGCATTGTTCAAGTGTCACTGCTTCCTGTGCTGTGAGTATACCGGCGGGGAGGAGCAGTATGAGGAATAAAAGTTTAATTGTTTTCATCCTGTTTGTTGATTACGATGGCGTTGATTACGAATTGCTTAATTACGCCGGCACGTTCGGCATAGAAAGTCTCGAGGGCATTCTGATCATCTTTGAACATGACAAAGCTTAAAATCGGGCGTGCCGCAAACGGGAAAACGCACATGGAAATGATGTTGGCAGTCAGGTGCCGGGGTGACATGCGGATGATTTCGCCTCGATCCATGGCTAATTGGATATGATCGAATATCACTTGCGGATTCAAGCCGAATTTGACAACCAGCTTAAATAATCCGGAAGGATCGCGGTTCAGTTCTTTCATGATGAAGCCCGGAATAAACGGATGTTTGATCAAGAGTCCGATGTAGGCATCGATGATTTGCTCAATCTTGGAGACAATTGGCTCATCCGACCGCACAATGCGGGTAATTTCAGGAAAAGCGAATTTGATGATTTCAGAGAAAATGGCTTCGAAAAGTCGTTCTTTGCTGCGAAAGTAATAGTGAAGAAGTGCTTTGTTTATTCCTGCTTTGTCAGCAATCTCCTGCATGCGGGCACCTTCCATTCCTTTGGTTACAAACACATTTCTGGCGGCTTCCAGAATTTTTGCTTCGGTGGTATCTTTTTTTGTTTCCATTTTATTTTGATTTTAACTGTATGGTTAAATCGTATGGTCAAAAGTATGGCTTGAAAATGATTCATCCAAATTTTTAATCATTTATTTTAACCATATGGTTAAAATTGTTGGTTAACGCATTTGGTGCTTCAGAAACAGGTTGTGCCTTTTGACTTGGCAGTCACATTGAGTTGCGTCGGGAATTTCCTCAGGATTCATGAAAATATGAGGTTGAATCAGTTTGTACTGCAATTAAAATTGAGAAACTTTGTTTTAGGGTAACTGCTGTTTATCTTTAAAAAATAATAAATTTGATCATCTGTAATTTGAGAAAATTCAGTTTGTCTTATGTGTTCAGATATAGAATAATAACCTTAAAATTTACAGTTATGGCAAAAGGAGTAGATACCCGGAAAAACGAAAAAAAGGAACCCACCAAAACCTTAAAGGAAAAAAGGCTGGAAAAAAAGGCAAAAAAAGATAAAAGATAATGCCTTTTCAGGCTGTACAATTTCAATATTTTTCGTTCTGCAAGGAGCTGGACTTTAGTCTGGCTCCTTGTTTTTTGCCCCAGGCCTGTTGGGGAGAAGATGATTTCCCGAAATATTATTTATCTTTCAACACCTGATTTATTTTTAGAATTTCGTAACCAACAAACCAATTCAGTACTATGATCAGATTTTCGGTAAAACATACTTTTTACGTGCTTGTTTTTGCATTGGCTACAGCCTGCACTGCGCCCAAACCTAAAAATGAGGGGTGGATTCAGCTTTTTAACGGGAAAGATTTAAACAACTGGGACATTAAAATTACGGGATCCCCTCTGAATGAAAACTACGGAAATACCTTCAGGGTAGAAGATAGTTTGCTGAAAGTGAGGTATGATCAGTATGAAAAATTTGACGGACATTTCGGCCACATTTTCTATAAACACCCTTATTCTCATTACAAAATCCGTGTCGAGTATCGTTTCGTGGGCGACCAGTGCCCTGAAGGTCCGGGATGGGCATACCGCAACAGCGGAATTATGATTCACGGGCAAAGCGCCGAAAGTATGGAGCTGAATCAGGATTTCCCGGTTTCCATCGAAGTTCAGTTGCTTGGCGGAAACGGAAAGGACGAACGTTCAACCCTCAATTTGTGTACTCCCGGAACCAATGTGGTATACCACGATTCGTTGTGGACTCAGCATTGCACCAATTCAACTTCAAAAACTTACCACGGCGACCAATGGGTAACGGTGGAAGTAGAGGTCCGGGGCGATTCGGTTATCCGGCATCTGATTGACGGGCAGTTGGTTCTGGAGTATTCCAAACCGCAACTGGACGATCGTGATCCGAATTACCAGAAACTGCTTCCTCCTGACGGGAATAAACTGCTGAAAAGAGGTTCAATCTCGTTACAGGCCGAAAGCCATCCGGTTGATTTCAGGAAGGTTGAGCTGCTAAACCTGGGAGATGACTGTGCCGATCTCCCGATTAACAAATAGAAACCAGTATTTTGGCCGCGATGACAGATGAAAAAGATCCCGCAGTTTCGAATCGCCGGATCTTTTTTTTTGCTGAGGGCGGCGCAAGGGCAGTGCAAAACGTTTTTGTGCATTTTTTCGTAACTTGCAAGTGCTTGTAACAGAAGAAAACGATGGAACGATATTTTTGGTCAAAAGGAATTTTGAAGAATCAGCTCGAAATTATGCATGGTTCCGAGCAAATTGGTTCAATTATTTGGGAAAGCCTGATCGGTTCCAAAGCACAGGCAACAATCAAAGGGCACCAGTTTGTCCTGAACCGGGAATTTTTTCTTTCCAAGCTTGAAATCTACGATGCAAAAAATCAGGCACTCCTGGGAACGATCATGATTAATTTGTTTAACCCGAAAAGCGAAATTATTATTAACGGGAAACGGTTTGAACTGGAGGTCAAGAATTTCTGGCAGTCGCGCTGGTCATGGAAATTTAACGGAACTGAACTGATTACCTACCAAAGCAACGAATTTTTGTCGAAAGATAAAGGTACCATCGAAGTATACACGGCATGCACCGAAGAAACCGAGATTTTGTTGCTGTTGGGTTTGTTTGTGCGTAATCAGTTTGTTTTGTTCATGCTGATGATTTTGATCTTGTTACTGCTTGTTATTTTTTAGCCTGCCGGTTTCTGAATATCCGGCTGCCAACGCGTTAAATAGTTTAAATAATAGATTAAATTTGCACGGAATTGATAACGAATTAGTCATAACATTTTCATACAAATACCACATTTAGGAGAAACATCAGATGAAACGAGATAAAATCATTATTGGAATTTCGCAGGGCGACATTAACGGGATTGGTTACGAAGTAATTATGAAAACATTGATGGAGCCACGTATTATCGAAATGTGTACGCCAATTGTTTATGGCTCACCCAAAGTTGCGGCCTACCACCGGAAGGCCCTGAATATCGAAACATTCAATTTTAATCATATTCGGACAGCAGCAGAGGCAGATCCCCGCAAAGCCAACATCATCAACTGCATTGACGACAATATCCGGGTTGAGCTCGGAAAGTCGAGCGAAATGGCCGGAGAAGCTTCGTACATGGCATTGGAAAAGGCTGTGGAAGATTTGAAAAACGGCGAGATTGATGCCCTGATTACTGCTCCTATCAATAAAGATAACATTCAGTCGGATAAATTTCATTTCCCCGGGCATACCGAGTTCCTGGCCGAACAGTTTAGTGCACGTGATTACGTGATGCTGATGGTCAGCGAATCGATGAAAGTTGGTGTAGTCGTTGGGCATGTGCCAATTTCTGAAGTCTCTTCTAAAATCACCAAAGGAGCTATCGTGAATAAATTGCGGATTATCAATCAGTCGCTCGAAAAAGACTTTTTTGTGAAACGCCCGCGTATTGCTGTTCTCGGATTGAATCCGCACGCCGGAGATAACGGCTTGTTGGGTCGCGAAGAGCTGGATGTAATTATTCCGGCTATTCAGCGTGCCAAAGACGAGGGAATTATTGCCGTTGGGCCCTATCCGGCTGACGGCTTTTTCGGCTCGGGCGATTTTGTTAAATTTGATGCTATTCTGGCCATGTATCACGATCAGGGGCTGATTCCGTTTAAAATGGCATCGTTCGACCGTGGAGTCAATTTTACCGCCGGGCTGCCGATTATTCGTACATCGCCGGCGCATGGTACTGCTTATGACATTGCCGGTGAAGATAAAGCAACACCCGATTCGTTCCGCGAAGCTTTGTATCTGGCGATTGATGTCCATAAAAACCGGGCATTGTACAAAGAAATCACCAAAAACCCGTTAAAGAAGTATGAAATCAATCAGGGACAGGTCGATGAATCTGTTGATTTCGAAGCGATTGATGATGAGGTTTAATTTTTAGAATATGTTTGAATACATCAAAGGGGCAGTTGTTGCGCTGAAACCGTCTCATATTATTCTGGAAGCCAACTCTGTGGGCTATTTTATAACGATTTCGCTCAATACTTATACCCAACTAAATGGGCGCGAAGCCGTAAAACTGTTTATCCATCAGGTCATTCGTGAAGATGCTCATCTGCTTTACGGTTTCGCTACCGAGGCAGAACGCGAACTTTTCCGTTTGCTCATTTCGGTAAGCGGAATCGGTTCGAATACAGCTACCATGATGTTTTCATCTCTTTCGCCCGACGAGATTAGCAATGCAATCCTGAACGAAAACGTCAATCTCCTGAAGAGTATCAAAGGTATTGGTGTAAAAACCGCACAACGGGTTATTATCGATTTAAAGGATAAAGTTGGAAAGTCGTCAGCAGGCGAACAAATTGTGGCATCGGCAGACAATACAATAAGAAATGAAGCGTTATCTGCATTAGTCATGCTGGGGTTTGCCAAAAAATCGGCCGAAAAAGAACTGGATAAAATTCTGGCCGCTCAACCAAATCTTTCAGTTGAAAATGTGATCAAACTTGCGTTGAAAAGCCTTTAATCAGAAAAGATTTCGGAATTGAAAAAGTACGGCAAAAACATACTTCTGATTCTTATTCTATTCATTGTGTATGCTTTCTTCGGGAATCCAACCGAATCGAAGACAACCGTCAGGGATTACAACTTCCTGACTATTTTGTCGGTTCCGGAAGATACCGTTGAAGTAGATACGACCGGAGTTTTGCCGTATAATTTTGAAGACGAACCTGCGTTTGCATATCCGGATACCAAGGACAGTGCCAAACTGTTTCTGAAGAAACCTTCCAATATCCGTACTGAAATTGAATACGATCCGGTTACCGGCGAGTATAACTTTGTGGAAAAAGTTGGCGACCTGAATTACCGGTTGCCTAAAACAATGACACGAACGGAGTTCCAGAAATACGATTTTGAACAGGCAATCCGGAATTACTGGCGTAGTCAGACCCAAATCAAGGGCATTGAAGATAAAGGCGGTTTGGTTCCGCGCCTGACCGTGGGGGGCGAAGCCTTCAATAAAATATTCGGAAGCAATACCATCGACATTCGTCCGCAGGGCTACGTGGAGGTCAGTTTTGGCTACCAGATGAACGAGACCAAGAATCCGGCAATTCCGGAGCGGTTGCGTAAAGTCCCGACCTTCGATTTTGACCAGAAAATACAGATGAATGTAATGGGAAAAATCGGCGACCGGATGGAGATGCGCGTGAATTACAATACCGAAGCCACATTCGACTTCGAGAACAAAATGAACCTCGGCTATACCGGCGACGAAGATCAGATTATCAAGAAGATTGAAGCCGGTAATGTTTCGCTTCCGCTGAACGGCTCGCTCATTACCGGAGGCTCAAACCTTTTCGGGGTAAAAACCGAAATGCAGTTCGGAAAACTAAACCTGACGACCATCTTTTCGCAACATAAAGGAGAAACTCAGGTGGTTGAGTCGGAGGGAGGCGCCCAAAAAAGAACCTTCGAGATTGCTGCTTCCGACTACGATGCCAACCGCCACTTTTTTCTGGCCCAATACTTTCGCGATCACTATAACGAAGCGCTCAAAAATCTGCCGATTATAAGTTCATCAATCACCATCAACAAGATTGAGGTGTGGGTAACCAACAAATCGAGCAATTTTAAGGAGTCGCGGAATATTCTGGCATTTATGGATTTGGGCGAGCACGACCCGAATATCTTTAATAAAGTAGGCGATTTTCAGGAAAATCCAGGATTGCAATACCCTGAAAACATCTATCCGTTTAACGATGCCAACGGTTTGTATCAGCAAATTGTAACCAACTACACCGGGGTCCGGAAGTCGGATAACATCAACAAAACGCTTTCGCCTTTGGCTCCCTTCAACTTTGTCGGAGGTCAGGATTTTGAAAAAATAGAACAGGCACGTTTGCTGAATGAATCCGAGTACACGGTAAACCTCAATCTCGGATACATTTCTCTGCGTTCATCCCTG
>JAEUSS010000272.1 GCA_016788685.1 Prolixibacteraceae bacterium
CACCGACTCCGTTTATATGAACGAATCGAACGTTGATCAGGAACGTCTGGAAAATATGAAAAGCTACATCCGAAACTTCGGCGTGGAAGCCTATAAAAGTGTGGTCGGCAATCAGATTACCGAAGCCAAAAAGGATCTGGAAAACCAGGAAAAAATAATGAAAGATCTGGGAAAAGTGACCAGAAAAAAAGAAGACGCGATAACCCGCTACGAAACAGATATTCAGGAATATAACGCCGGAATATTTGAAACGGAAAATGACATTGTGAGACTCAATGAACGAATTACCGCAAAAAAAGTAGCCTCTGCGGGCCTGGTGAAAAAAACCATTGAGTACGATGATGCAAAAAAAGAACTCAGGGGAATGTCCAAAGATAAATCAAGATATTTCAGCAAGATCAAATCCTTCAAAAGGAAGATCAAGTCGAAAGAAATGGACATCAGAGCGGCAAAAGAAAAAATTTCGGAAAACGAAGTCCAACTTATCAAACAACGAAAAATAATTGAAGACAAGACTTCGATTGTAACCCAGTTGGAGTCGAAAAGAGATCGGATCCAGTAACCCGATTGAAAGGAAAGAAAGCTGGCCGGCACCTGCAAGTGCGCCGGCCAGCTTTTTCATTTAATTGATTAGCGAACGGATATCCAGAATAATGTCTGTTGCCAGTTTATCGGCTTCTCCCATCGACTGAGCTTCCGCATAAATCCGGATAATCGGTTCGGTATTCGATTTACGGAGATGCACCCAACGGTCAGCAAAATCAATTTTTACACCATCAATATCGGTCACCTGTTCGTGCCCGTATTTTTCTTTCATTTTCACCAGAATGTTATCGACATCAATTCCGGGAGTGAGTTCGATTTTATTTTTTGAAATGAAATAGTCGGGATAAGTTTTGCGCAGTTCAGAGCATTTCAATCCCGATTTGGCCAAATGGGTCAAAAACAGGGCGACTCCAACCAGCGAGTCGCGTCCGTAATGCGATTCCGGATAAATAATTCCGCCATTGCCCTCGCCGCCGATAACCGCATTGGTTGCTTTCATTTTGGCAACCACATTCACCTCGCCAACAGCAGAAGCCTCGTAGCTTCCTCCATGCTTCTCGGTGATGTCGCGCAATGCCCGCGACGATGAAAGGTTGGATACCGTATTGCCGGGTGTTTGGCTCAGTACATAATCGGCAATCGAAACCAACGAGTATTCTTCGTTAAACATCGAACCATCTTCGCTGATGATGGCCAAGCGGTCAACGTCCGGATCGACCACAAAACCAACGTCAACTCCTGATTCACGGATAATCTCTGATGTTTCAACCAGGTTTTCCGGAAGCGGTTCCGGCGTATGGGCAAAATGGCCGGTAGCTTCACAGTTGATTTCAACAACCTCTTTCACGCCTAAAGCCTTCAGAAGCGCCGGAATAACAATTCCACCTACCGAATTCACCGCATCGACAGCCACTTTAAAATTAGCTTTCCGGATGGCTTCCACATCAACTAATTTCAGATCAAGAACTTGCTGAATATGAATGTCGGTATAATCTTTAACGAAAACCTCACCCAAATCGTCGACATCAGCAAAGCTATACAGTTCTTTTTCTGCGATTTCCAGCACCAGGGCACCTTCGGCAGCATTCAGAAATTCGCCGTCCTGGTTGAGTAATTTCAGCGCATTCCATTGTTTGGGGTTATGACTGGCAGTCAGAATAATTCCGCCCTGAGCCGACTCCTCCTTCACTGCAATTTCAGTGGTGG
The DNA here is from genome assembly GCA_016788685.1 of Prolixibacteraceae bacterium. Taxonomy (GTDB): domain Bacteria; phylum Bacteroidota; class Bacteroidia; order Bacteroidales; family Prolixibacteraceae; genus Aquipluma. Next base: position 1,753 of record JAEUSS010000272.1, read on the forward strand.
GCGTAGTAGCCATTCCCAGGTCGACAACCATACATCCCATTCCTGAAAGCGTTGCAACCACCAGCGATTGCACCATTGGCCCTGAAATACGGGCATCACGCCCGACAACAATTGTTATCAATTGCCCGGGATGCTGCCGTTTGGCCCATTCGGCATAGGCAGCCGTATATTTTACTACATCAAGCGGACTTAAACCGTCTCCCGGTTTACCCCCGATTGTCCCTCTGATTCCTGAGATTGATTTTATTAAAGTCATTCTATTTAGGTATTGATTAATGTTTAATGAGCACTTATGTTGTCTGAGGTGCAAATATAAGGAGTTCTGCTCCGGAAATTTATTTGAAAAGGAAAGATTTGGTTCTGAAATATTAAAAAAAGGGCGTCGGATCTCACCCCACGCCCTTCGAAGTTTTTGTCAGACTAAATAAAGTCCGGGTCAAAAACCAAAACAAACTTATGAAAAAAAATTCCGCAATACGATTACATAACAGTTCAGGATTAAAACACCCCTAAGCAGAAAACACTCGCACGCTGTAATTTAACTTATTTTAACAAAACAAAATCCCGACAGTTGCAAAACTGCCGGGATTTACTCGTTTCAGTGAGCGGGTGACTTGAAGTCGCCAGCTGCTATCTTTTAAAAATCTCTACTTCAAACCCGCAATCTGTTCTTCCAGAACTTTGATTTTTGCTTCGGCATCGGCCTGTTTGGCACGTTCAACAGCAACAACCGCTTCTGGAGCGCTGCTTACAAAACGTTCGTTACCCAGCTTCTTCAGTACTGAATTCAGGAAGCCTTTGGTGTAATCCAGTTCTGCCTGAAGTTTTTTCAGTTCTTCTTCCACATCAATGGTTCCGCCCATCGGCACAAAAAAGGTGGTCGACTTAACCAGGAATGAAGCCGAAAGTTTCACTTCTTCAGTAACCAGACTGAGCGCTGAAAGGTTGCCCATCTTCACCAATATGCTATTGAATTCAGGAGCAAAACCTTTGTCACCAACCATAACAGCCAGTTCGAGCTGATCTTTCTGCGGAATGTTATTCTTGGTGCGGATCGTCCGTATTCCGGCGATGGCTTCTTTCACATCTTCAAACTGAGCAATCATGGTATCGTCGTAGCCGGTCGATTTTGGCCAGGCGGAAATCATAATGCTTTCGCCCGCTTTGCGCTCTCTGAGCAATTGCCAGATTTCTTCTGAAATGAACGGCATAAATGGGTGCAGGAAGCGCAATACTTCGTCGAAAATATCGATCAGTTCTTCGTATGTTTTCCCGTCAATAGGTTGCTGATAAGCTGGTTTTACCATTTCGAGCAACCATCCGGAGAACTCGTCGCGAACGGTGGTGTAAACGCTCATCAATGCATCCGAAATACGGAATTTATCGAAATGGTCATCGGTTTGCTCAACAATCTGGCTGAATTTTTCGCGGAACCAGCTAATCGCGAGTTTCGAATGTTCGGGCTGCGGAATTTTGTGGTCAACTTCCCAACCGTTCACCAAACGGAATGAGTTCCAGATTTTAGTCACAAAACCGGCGCCTTGCTGCGGCAGACTTTCATCGAACAGCAAATCGCCGCCGGCCGGAGAGCAAAGCAACATCCCCACGCGAACACCGTCGGCGCCGTATGTGGCAATCAGATCGAGCGGATCGGGCGAATTGCCCAGCGATTTCGACATCTTGCGACGCTGTTTGTCGCGCACCATTCCGGTGAAGTATACGTTTCTAAACGGGAATTGCTGACGATATTCGTACCCGGTGATAATCATACGGGCTACCCAGAAGAATATGATATCCGGAGCGGTAACCAAGTCGTTGGTCGGGTAATAATAGTTGATTTCTTTGTTATCAGGATTACTGATTCCGTCGAATACCGAGATCGGCCATAACCAACTGGAGAACCAGGTGTCGAGTACATCCTCGTCCTGACGCAAATCAGCCATCATTAAGCCGGGATTGCCTGATTTTTCGCGGGCCAAGGCCAGTGCTTTTTCATCGGTTTCAGCCACAACAAAACCACCATCAGCCAGGTAATACACCGGGATACGGTGTCCCCACCACAACTGGCGGCTAATGCACCAGTCTTTGATGTTTTCCATCCAGTGGCGGTACGTATTCTTAAATTTCGGGGGATAAAAGCCGATGGTGTCATTCATCACATTTCCGAGCGCCGGTTTTACCAGATTTTCCATTTTCAGGAACCACTGAGCCGATAATTTAGGCTCGATGGGGACATGTGTACGCTCGGAATACCCTACTTTATTGTTGTAATCCTCCACTTTGGCCACGTTTCCGGCGGCTTCCAGATCAACCATGATTTTTTCGCGAACAGCAAAGCGATCTTCACCGACAAACATTCCCGCTTTTTCGCTCAAGGTGCCGTCTTCGTTGAAAATATCGATGCTTGGCAAATTAAAACGAAGTCCGATTTCGTAGTCGTTTACATCGTGCGCCGGAGTAATTTTCAGGCAACCTGTACCGAATTCCATGTCCACGTATTCATCTTCAATGATCGGGATGGAGCGGTTTACCAACGGAACCAGCACTCGTTTGCCTTTCAGGTGGGTGAATCGCGGATCGTTTGGATTGACACAAACAGCTGTATCGCCCAAGATGGTTTCGGGGCGCGTGGTTGCAATAGTGACAAACTCACTTTCACTGCCTTCAATCCGGTATTTCAGATAATACAGTTTTGATTGCATTTCGCGGAAAATCACTTCTTCGTCCGACAATGCAGTTTTGGCAGCCGGGTCCCAGTTGACCATCCGCACACCACGATAAATCAGGCCTTTGTCGTACAAATCGACAAAAGTCTTAATAACCGATTCGCTGCGCACTTCATCCATCGTGAAAGCCGTGCGGTCCCAATCACACGAAGCTCCCAGTTTTTTCAACTGTTCCAGAATAATTCCACCGTGTTTGTGGGTCCATTCCCAGGCATGGCTGAGAAATTCATCGCGGCTCAGATCGAACTTGGAGATTCCGGCATCTTTCAGTTTGTTAACCACTTTGGCTTCGGTGGCAATCGAAGCATGGTCGGTTCCGGGCACCCAGCAGGCATTTTTGCCCAACATACGGGCGCGGCGCGTTAAAATATCCTGAATGGTATTGTTGAGCATGTGTCCCATGTGAAGTACACCGGTGACGTTTGGCGGAGGAATGACGATCGTATAGGGTTCACGTTCATCAGGTTCGGAATGAAAGAACTTGTTCTCCATCCAGTATTTGTACCATTTATCTTCAACTTCGGCAGGACTGTACTTGCTTGGGATTTCCATATCGGTTATTTTATTACTTTTCAGAATTGTGCTTTGAACAAAGCTGCAAAAATAGGAAAATATGTTCGTTGACAGAATAAATCCACCGGCTGATAAATTAAAAAAAAGGCAGAAACTACACGTTCCTGCCTTTTTACCGTTATCAGATAACTTATCAAAAACCGAAACCCCGTTTATCCGGGATTTCGACGCCGTTATAATACTGTCTGTACATCGTGATATGGAAGTCCGAAGGCTTCAGCAACACCTTCGTATACCACTTTCCCTTTTACAACATTCAGCCCTTTTCTCAGCGGCTCACTTTCGACACATGCTTTCTTCCAGCCCTTGTTGGCGATCTGCAAAGCATATGGCAGTGTAGCATTGGTCAGCGCAAAGGTTGAGGTACGGGGCACTGCACCGGGCATATTGGCCACGCAATAATGAATCACGTGATCGATCACAAAAGTCGGATGATCGTGTGTGGTCGGCACTGTTGTCTCGAAACATCCGCCCTGGTCAACGGCCACGTCAACCAACACAGTTCCCGGTTTCATGGTAGCCAGCATCTCGCGGGTAACCAGTTTCGGAGCAACGGCACCGGGAATGAGGACAGCACCGATAATTACGTCATGGTTACGAACCATCTCACGAATGTTGTATTCGTTGCTCATCAATGTTTTTACATTGGCAGGCATAATATCATCGAGGTAGCGCAGGCGTTTCAGGCTCACATCCATGATGGTAACATCTGCACCAAGACCGGCCGCCATTTTGGCTGCTTCAGTCCCTACGATTCCACCACCAATGATTAACACATTGGCCGGTGGAACACCGGGTACTCCGCCCAGCAACACCCCGTATCCGCCAAAAGTTTTTTCCAGGTATTTCGCACCTTCCTGCACAGACATCCGACCGGCAACTTCCGACATCGGAACCAGCAAAGGCAGCGAATGATCAGGCATTTCTACTGTTTCATAAGCCAGACAGACCGATCCGCTTTCAATCATCGCTTTTGTCAACGGCTCGTAGGACGCAAAATGAAAGTAAGTGAACAAAATCTGGTCTTTCTTCACCAGCTTATATTCCGACTCGATAGGCTCTTTCACTTTGATGATCATCTCTGCGACAGCATATACTTCTTCAATCGTAGGCAGAACAGATGCGCCGGCATGAAGATAATCTTCATCACTAAACCCGCTTCCCATTCCGGCTGTCGACTGCACAAAAACAGTGTGACCACTCTTTACCATTTCGGCTACACCAGCTGGTGTTAATGCAACTCTGTTCTCGTTATTTTTAATCTCTTTTGGAACTCCTATTAGCATCGTCGTAGTTATTATATTGTTTGTTAAGTCATCAAAATTAGATTATTGGGTCATCCGAAAACATGACAAAAACAATGAATCTGAGGGTTCTATGCACTTTTTTTCGTCTCTTTTTGTACTAATCCGGCTTCAGCCCCCCGCTACTTCCAAATTAAAAGTTATTGAGCCGTTAAGATTTCACATTAATCCAAAAACTAAAATATCAATTTAAGATTGATAATCGTATATTTGCCGCCTTATTCGATAATATTTTTTACAACATGCCAAATACATCAGAACGCGGCAACTTGATGCCGGATTCGCCCATCCGGAAGTTGGTTCCTTTGGCTGACCAAGCCAAGGAAAAAGGAAGAAGAGTGTTTCACCTGAACATCGGGCAGCCGGACTTACCTACTCCTGAAAACGCGCTGGAAGCCATCAGGAATATCGACCGGAAAATACTGGAGTATTCTCCGAGTGAAGGGATCAGGTCATTCCGTGAAAAACTGGCGACGTACTACCATACTTTCAACATCGATGTTACCGCCGATGACATCATCATCACAGCCGGGGGATCCGAAGCGGTTACCTTTGCGTTTTTGGCCTGTCTCGATCCGGGCGATGAAATCATCGTTCCTGAACCAGCTTACGCCAATTACACGGCATTTGCAATTCTGGCCGGAGCAGTAATCAAATCTATTCCTTCCAAAATCGAAGAGGGCTTTGCGCTGCCTCCCATTGAAGAATTCGAGAAGCTGATCACGCCCCGCACCAAAGGAATCATGATCTGCAACCCCAATAACCCGACAGGCTACCTGTATACCCGCAGCGAGATGAGCCAGATTCGCGACCTGATCAAAAAATATGACTTGTACCTGTTTTCAGACGAAGTGTACCGCGAGTTTTGCTACACCGGAGCGCCTTACATTTCGGCTTTCCACCTCGAAGGAATTGAGCAGAATGTGGTACTCATCGATTCGGTATCAAAACGCTACAGCGAATGCGGAATCCGTATCGGAGCACTGATTACCAAAAATAAAGCCCTGAAGAAAAATGTGATGAAGTTCTGTCAGGCGCGTTTGAGCCCGCCTCTGATCGGGCAGATTGCTGCTGAAGCTTCGCTCGAAAACAATAAAGAATACATGCTCGACACCTACGACGAATATGTCGAGCGCCGCAAATTCCTGATCGACGGGCTAAACCGCATCGAGGGCGTATACTCGCCAATTCCGATGGGTGCCTTTTACACCGTTGCCCGTATCCCGGTTGACGATGCCGACAAATTCTGCGCCTGGCTGCTGAGCGATTTCGAATTTGAAAACCAGACCATTTTTATGGCTCCGGCTTCGGGATTCTACACCACTCCCGGTTACGGGAAAGATGAGGTTCGGATTGCCTATGTGCTGAAAAAGGAAGATTTGGCTATTTCACTCAAAATTCTGGAAGAAGCCCTGAAAATTTACCCCGGAAGTAAAGTGAGGCAAACCACTGCGATGGCTGAAAAATAATCCGGAGTCACGTCCTCCGGAACGAACCGGGAGTTACTTTTCCATCAGAAGGGAAAGGTAACTCCCGTTTTTTTTTTGAAAAGATACAGAATTTCAGTCCGTTTTCAGGGCTGATAGCCTGAAAGATTCAGGATTTCCTGCGAATCGGTTTTGTTCATTAAATCGGGCAAGGTCATCTCCGGATGTTCTTTCATGTACGAACGAACAATCTGCCAGCCCAGCCAAACGCCTGTCCGTGCCGGCGATTCATCGGAAAACGAGGCGGTGTAAGGACCATCATCGATAAATCGTTTAATGTTCATCCGGTCAGTCGTGAACAACATTTTGTGCTCGGCCATGAAAGTCCACATCCGGGCCTCGTTCTTCCGGCAAAAGCTGAGTTGTTTTTCAGTAAAACCAATCTTCAGGGTATCGTGAAGTTCAGGAAGCATGGCATCCAGAAAGTACATCATCTTCCCTTCCTGAATCATCTGGCTGAGCAATGTATTATTGACATCCGTCTTGGGCCACTCGGTTGCAGCCCAACCATACATTACTTCCGGAACCACCCTCCCCTGATGCATGTTCCGGCGTTTGTAGACCGGCAAGCCCAACTGTTCATAAAACGGGCTGTCGGTACCGAGATATTTATCCAGACTAATACCAATCAGCTTTTCCGAAATAACAACCGACTGGTTAAACCCCGAAATACAAGTATAAACAGCCGGAATTTCTTTTTGCGGAAAATAGTATTTGTAATGTTTAAACGCGTCTTCCAATTCTTCCCGAAGCTGGATGGTATCCAACTTTTCAGCAACTTTTGCTTCCAGTTCTCTGATAAGGGTATCTGAAACAAACGAGTACAGCAAGTCCGGAAAATTTTCCTGTCCGGAACCACCGATCGCAATCATGCGATAAGTAAAAATATCAAAGAATTCGCCGTAAGAACGTTTCAACTCCGGAACTGCAGCTTGTACCTGATCCGGTTTCAGCTTCAGCAAATCCACATCCAAATGTTTGATCTTCAAATCAACAACAATACCAGAAACATTTATATTCAGCGGATTACGCGTACACGAAGCAATGACAAACGTCAGGCATAAATAGAGAAAGAATCGTTTCATTCCATCGGTTTTTGGATAATTACGCACGATGCGGTTTTTTATTGTCATTTTAAATATAAAATTCGAGATTTGCAGTAAACAAAACTAGTCCATTCTTACGTTAGTTATGATAGTCGAAACCTTGATTAAAGAAAATCACCCCTCGACCAGTTCAGCAAATTAAACGAAAAACGATGAAACGATTCATTCTGTCTGCTATTTTATTAGTTGCTTTTGCATTCGCCGGACTTTGCCAGAAACACGCCAGGCTCTCCTTTGCAGCAAGCCCGTCGGTCAACTGGATGAATTCGACCTTTTCAGGAGCCGGGAACGAGAAAGCCATACTTGGATACGACTTTGGGCTGAACGGAGATTTCTATTTTTCGGAAGATGAACGATATTCTATTTTTTCCGGAATCCAGAT
>JAEUSS010000423.1 GCA_016788685.1 Prolixibacteraceae bacterium
AATTATCGTGCTCATTGGCTGGATCGTACAACCCTTGCGCTTTTGGCAATCCTAAACTCATCTTTTATCTATTTTTATATTTTTAGTTTCAGATTATTCCTGTACGAAACAATCCTTATGGCAGATACACCTAATCAAAAACTTAAATCTCTTCTTGTCTCGCAGAGTATGAACTGACAAAAAGATACCAGAGTGATGTTTTTTCAATCATTCTACACCTTGCGAATGACAAATCAAACAAATTTATAAGCAAATCAATGTTTTTCCTTACGAACTGAAAGCGAAAGTAGTTATTTTTATAAAAAATTCAAATTCCCCAAAGGCTATGAGAACAAAAATAATCAGGGATACAAAATAGTCTTCAAGCAAAAACACAAGACAAACAACTAAAAATCAACAACATACAACAAATAATCAATCAATACACTTTATTTGCCAAAAACCAACAAATAACATTTAATTAACAAATACTAACAAACTGATTGAATTTATTTGAAATTACTTACAAGTTGACAAAACCCAGCAAGCAATTGACTTCTGAAATTACACATTAGTCCGGAGGAGTTTTCCTTCCGGGCAAAATACAGCTCTGCCACCAGTTTCAGAAAAGAAATAGAGAAGCCACCAGCGGTTTGGAAAACATAAATAAGCTGATCAAAAATCAAGCTGTGAAAATGATTTCACCACCGAAAATTCCAATTCCCGGGATTCTTCATACATCAAGGCGTACGCCCGGAAAGAACCTTAAATCAACGATATAATAAAAGCTAAGCCTTTCCGAGCAATTGGTTATAGGCTGCATCGATCTGCCGGAATTCGTAACCGTCAACCACATCCTTCATCCGATCAGCAATCTGTTCAAGACACAAATTACCCAGACTTCCTTCGTGAGTGTGATTCACATCGCGGCTTGGCTCGTATGTGCCGGCATTAATTTGTCCGCCCACCATTTTATACGCATCGCGGAATGGCACCCCTTGCTGAACCAGTTTATTGACGTCTTCAACACTGAACACATACTTATACCGGTCGTCATCCAGAATATGCTTATTGACGGTCATATGGTCAATTGCAAAACCGGCAATGCTGATACAATCGAGCAATTCCTGAAAAGCTGGCAGGAATACTTCTTTCAAAATCTGTAAATCGCGGAAATAACCACTCGGAAGGTTATTAATCATCAAACTGATCTGGTAAGGAATGGCCTGTATTTTATTGCAGTGCGAACGAACAAGTTCAAACACATCGGGATTCTTCTTGTGAGGCATGATACTCGATCCGGTGGTCAACTCATCAGGAAGAGCGACAAAACCAAAATTCTGACTCATGAACAGGCAAACGTCAAAGGCAAATTTCGAGATGGTAGCTGCAATCGACGACATCGCAAAGGCAACTGTTTTCTCCATTTTTCCGCGTCCCATCTGAGCATAAACCACATTATAATTCATCGAGCCAAAGCCCAGCAAGTCGGTAGTCATCTGGCGATCGAGCGGAAACGAAGAACCGTATCCGGCAGCAGAGCCCAATGGATTTTGATTGACTATTTTATAAGCCGCCTGAAGTAAAAGCAGATCGTCGACCAAACTTTCGGCATAAGCGCTGAACCACAAACCGAAAGACGACGGCATGGCTACCTGCAAATGGGTATATCCGGGCATCAGGTATTGTTTGTTGGCTTCAGCTTTGGCCATCAGTTTATCAAACAACACACTCACTGCCTCCACGAGTTTTTGTATTTCTGAGCGGGTATAAAGTTTCAGATCAAGCAAAACCTGATCGTTGCGCGAGCGCCCGCTGTGAATTTTCTTCCCTACATCACCCAACTTACGGGTCAGCATCAGCTCCACCTGCGAATGAACATCCTCTACTCCGTCTTCAATCCTGAAACTTCCGTCTTCAATCACCTGTAAAATGGCAATCAACTCGGAATGAAGCTGCTCCAACTCGCCTTCAGTAAGTAAATCAATAGACTTCAGCATTTTGGCATGAGCCATTGACCCCAGTACATCAAATTTTGCCAGATACAAATCCAGTTCGCGGTCTTTTCCAACGGTAAAATTTTCGATGAGTGTATCGACGGAGGTTCCTTTATCCCAGAGTTTCATATGTAGAGAATGTTATTTTAAGGCTTCAAAGATAAATCAAAATAACTTAAGAGCAATTGACAAACAATCGCCGGAGTAGTGTCAACACCCAAATAAGCTCTTCCGGGAATGATCCTCCAAAGCTCCCGGCCGCAAACAAAGAAGAACACCCTCTTCTGGGCCCAAAGGCATACACCCACGCTATTTGTTTGGCTTTCATTTTTATTAGGCCTACATTTGCCGAAAATCAAAAAGAAAAGGACGCTAATACACCACAGAGTGTATTAGCGTTTTGAATGTAAAGCAATTTTCAAAAACGTGTTTGAATTATTTAAAAACTATTAAATACAATATTTACAGATGCTTACCGACATTTACAACAAGGAGATCAATCAACTGTTTACAACACCAATCGTTCAGCAGACAGCGTTCTGGTCGGCAGTAAAAAACAGGCTGGGAGCCACAACTCTGGCTGTAAATTTCAAATCAAAAGAATCTTTTCTATACGGAACAACTGAACACGACCAATCGGTTGTTTCAGATATCCTGGTCATTATCCAGCAGATCGACAGCCAGCACTCGATTGCCTATGTCCCCTATGGCCCCGAACTGGAGCCCGAGGAAGAAATTC
>JAEUSS010000443.1 GCA_016788685.1 Prolixibacteraceae bacterium
TATTTCCTGTTTTTGCGGAGAGAAACATTTTTCAGTGTAAACCGCTGGTTTCTGCTGGTTTCCATTGGTTTTTCGGCGTTTTTGCCGGTGATGCGTATCCCGTTTTATACGCCGCAGGCCACCATACTACCCGAAGTTACCGTAACTCCTTATGTCAATTTGTTGAGTTCGGTTACCGTTTACGGAGCGGCACTGTCGCGGGGGGCCGAACAATTTGTATTGAATTACGGCTTGTTGGGCTATGTGTATCTGGCGGGTGTGGTATTTTTCTCCGGAAAGTTTTTTCTTCAGCTTTACCAGATTGTCCGGTTGATTGCGCAAAGCCGGGTTGTTCCGGAAGGAAAAATAAAACTGGTTATTCTGGACAAGGAGTTAAGTCCGTTTTCTTTTCTGAATTACATTTTCGTAAGTAAGAACCTGCACAACACCAGGGGGTGGGAAAAAATGCTCGAGCACGAAAAGCAACACATCCGGCAAGGTCACACGTATGATGTGCTTGTCCTTGAAGTTGTAGCTGTATTTCAGTGGTTTAATCCTTTCTTCTGGATGTTCAGGCGGGCGCTGCGCGAAAATCACGAGTTTTTGGCCGACCAGGCAGTCATTTTGCAGGGAACTGCGCCTTCGCGGTACAAGCAGATCCTGATTAATCAGTATGTTGGCGAACAAATTGTAATTGCCAACAACTTCAACTATTCGTTAATCAAAACCCGAATTAAAATGATTTCAAAAATAAAATCCAGAAAAATAGCCAATGTCAAGTTCCTTGTGGGGTTTGTGCTGGCAGCAAGTTTGGTTGCCGTCTTTGCATGTGAGCAAAAGGAATCAGTAAAAACAGAACTGACAACGAGTGAAAAATCAGTGACTCTCGTTGCCGACGGGCATTCAGTACAAATAACCGGAGATTCTGCCGGTATTGAAAAACTGAAAAGCATAATTGCCGGATCAGATGATTATGACCTGACGAAGGATTCGGTCACTGGTGAAATGAAACTTTCAAGCAAAGGCAACAAAGTTGGTGAAATAGTAGCTGTAGCCTATGGAGGAGTAGAAAAAACAGCCCGGGAAGAAGTGTATTTTATTGTTGAAGAAATGCCCGAATTCCCCGGAGGACAGCTTGCCCTGCGTAAATTTCTCGCTCAGCAGATCAAGTATCCTGTTGTCGCTCAGGAAAAAGGCATTCAGGGAAAAGTGTATGTAAATTTTGTGGTGGGAAAAGATGGCTCTGTAAGAAATGCCAGAATTGCCAGGGGAGTAGATCCGTCGCTTGACCGGGAAGCCCTGCGTGTCATAAGTAGTCTGCCGTCATGGAAGCCCGGAAAGCAGAAGGGGAAAGAAGTTGCTGTTTCGTATACCGTACCGATCAGTTTCGTTTTGGAGTAGAAGTTTATTTTCGGCCAGTCCCTGTCGGGTTTTATGCCTGGCAGGGGTTTTAGATATATATAAATGAACCATAAAACCAATCAGCCATGAAACAGCAAACAGTTCTCTTTATCCTGCTCGTCCTTCCGTTTCAGTTGTTTGCGCAGTCGGTCGATGAGCTTATCCTGAATAAACAGTACGACAAGGCCTTGGAGCGCATCTCGGTGCAGATTCAGGAAAAACCTGAATCAGAATTATTTTTTAAGCAGGCTATTGTTTATAAGGAACAGTCGAAACCTCTTTTGGCTTGTAAATCGCTTGAACAGGCCATATTTTATGATCCGCAAAACAGCTTGTATCAGGCTGAATTGGGTGAGAATTATTCGAGTCTGGGGAATGTTTATCAAACGGTTGAATGTTATCGCCGCGCGGTTGATCTGGCCCCGAATGATTTAGGTTTGAAAGGTAAATTGGGACGTGCATATCTCAGTATTGATGATTTTAAGAAGGCTTACCAAACTTTTGAAGCCATTTATAAAGTCGATTCAACCAACGTATACTTCAATAAGCAGTTTGCTTTTGCCGCTTTCCGTACCGGGAAAACGGATCAGGCAATCCGGTTGTATAACAGGGTCGTTACGGAGAATCCGGGCGATTTTGGTTCGCACCTCAATCTGATTGCTGTTTATAAGCGTAAAAAAGAAGCCGACATGGTTTATTCTTCCGGAGTACGGGCGCTATCGGTCTTCCCTGGAAATCCGATTATTTTGCGGCGGCAGGCAGAGGCATTGTTCGAACTGAAGGATTACGAGAGGGCAGTGTTCCCGTTCGAGCAATACCTGATGGAGAATGATTCGACAATTGACGTATTGACGAATTACGGAGTTGCACTTTATTTAAGTGAAAATTTAGAGAAGGCGTTGCCAATACTGGAGAAATGCTTTTATATTGTCCCCAATGACCAGTATATCAATTTTTACATCGGGCTTATATACAAAAGTTTCGCCGATTATCCCCGAAGCGCCGAGTATCTGGCTTCGGCCATCGAATGTGCCCAGCCTCCGTACTTGTCGAAAATGTATCATCATTTGGGGCAGGTTTACGGGAGTAGCCGCGAGTTTGAGAAGTCGATTTCGGCTTTGGAAAAGGCGTACGAACTGGATAACGAAAGCTTTGAGATTTTGTTTGAAATAGCGACTACTTATGAAGAATATAACTTCAATAAAACCCTTGCCCTGAATTACTACTCCATTTACCTGAAAACTGCCGGAGTGAAGGCAAAAAATGCGGATTATGCTTTGGGACGAATGCGAAAGATTAAAGAAGATTTGTTCTTTGAGAATAAGTGATTTTATAAGTCCGGAGTTCAGGCGAATAGCAGGAAACTCCGGACTTATAAATTATGCCCGGCTATTTTTCTGAATTTGAAAACTCCATCCGTCCGCCTTTCCGAAGGTCTTCGTGTTTTAAAGTAAAACTGCTTTCTTTTCCGTTCAGTTTTACTTGATTGAATGTTTCTGTGGTTTCAGGCTGATTTGCCGTTATCGTAAATTTTTTTCCGGGGTAGTACCTGGGGTTCATATTGATTTCAACTTCGCTGAAAATGGGCGACGAAAGCTGGTATTCTCCGCTTCCGGGCGATACCGGGTAAAATCCCATCGCCGAAAATACATACCAGGCCGAAGTTTGCCCCGAGTCATCGTTCCCGGGAATTCCTCCGTCGAAAGCGGTGTATTCGGTTGCCAGGATTTTTTTTACTCTTTTTTGTGTTGCTACCGGATCTTCCAGATAATTATACAGGTAGGGGATGTGGTGGCAGGGTTCATTGGAATGCCAGTATTCTCCGGTGTCAAAAAGTTCGTCCAGCTTTGCGTGAACCACGGTCTTGTCGCCAATCAGGTCGAATAGTCCGGGAATGTCCTGAAGGACAAACCACAGGTGTTGCAAAGGTGTACCTTCGGTGAGGTACGATGCCCGTGCGAGCGGATTATACTCTTTGCTCCAGGTGCCGTCAATGTGGCGGCCGCGCATGGTTTGGGTTTCGCTGTCGTACACGTTCCGGTAGTTTTGACCGCGAAGTGCCAGAATTCGGGCATCTTCCGTTTTTCCATACTTTTCCGCCACTTTGGAAAGTACATGGTCTGTCATGGCGTATTCCAGTGTTCGCGACACTTGTTCCTTTTGGTGGAAAGCATCTTTCACGCTATCTTCCTGCGGAATGTATCCGTTTTCGAGGTACGATTTCATGCCCCGGCGGCCTTTCCCGTTTTTGTAATCTTCACCTTCCGAAATGTTTAATGCATTTTTGCGCATGTAAGGATAGGCCTTGTCGATATTGATGTCAAAACCTTTAAGATAGGCATCTCCGAGTGCGGTGTTGGCATGATCGCCGATCATGGCCGAAGTATAACTGTTCCACATCGGGAAGATGGGCATCCATCCGCCTTGTTCGGCTTTCAGTACCAGCGATTTCATCATGTCTTCATATTTATCCGGAGCCACAAGGCTTACCAGCGGAAGTTGCGCCCTAAAGGTGTCCCACATAGAGAAATCGTCGTAGTATACATGTCCTTTTTCTACTTTCCGGATCGTTTTGTTTCCGTCAAAAGCAGGGTAAGAGCCATCTACATCACTAAAGGTCCGGGGGAACAGCAGCGAATGATACATGGCCGTATAAAATTTGGTATAATCTTCCGTTTGTCCGCCTTTTAGCTGAATGGCAGAAAGAGTTTCATTCCAGATTTGTTCGGTTTCTGCTTTTGTTTTTTCGAAATCCCAGTGTGGTATTTCCGCGTCGAGATTGGCTCTTGCCGCTTCGATACTGGTAAATGAGGTTCCGGCTTTGGCCAGAATGATGTCGCTTTCCTTGGTCTGGAAGGTTGCATAGGCCCCGATGTCTGGTTTCCCCGATATTTCAAGCTGTTTTTTGAAGTCTTCCATCTGGAAATAGCAGCCATAACTGTCGAAAGGTTTGTTAAACCGAACAACAAAGTAACCGCTGAATCCTGCCGGTTTTCCCCAGTCCTGATAAATCCGGTGTACAGGGTTGTACCCGTAAATTTCCTGTTTTTCAGGATCAATTCGGATATAGCCCTGTCCTTCGTCGCTGTTGGGCGTAATCAGGATTGATGCCTGTTCTTCTTTCAGGTATGAAAATTTAAAAAATCCGGAGCGGGTGGTGCCTGTCATTTCAACCATTGTCAGGAACTCTTCGAGTACACACGAGTAATAGGCAGGGGTCGATGTTTCGTTTTCGTGCATAAATGCCGAGGCACGTTCGTCGGGAAATGTGCGCAGATAGCCCGTTATTGGCATTATGGTGAAACTCCCGTAATCTTGGGTACAGGATCCGCCGAGCCAGTGAGAGCCCCGGAAACCCTGTATCTTTTTCCCGCCGTAATAATAAGGAGCAACACATTTATTCTCGGTTGCCCGGGTTTGAGGAGTCCATTGTGTCATCCCGAAAGGGGTTGAAACAGCCGGCGCAACTTGTCCGTAGGTTTCAGAT
>JAEUSS010000447.1 GCA_016788685.1 Prolixibacteraceae bacterium
AAATATTCGAGAGCCAGCATAGCGGATTCTTTCATCACATCCCCCAGGTTACCGGTTAATGTCAACCCTCCCTTACCTTTGCTCAAGCTGGTTTCAACATATAAAATTTCCCCGCCGACAGCAGTCCATGCTAAGCCGGTAACAACACCGGCAAATTCGTTACCCTGATAAATTTCTTTGGTGTACTGAACTACCCCTAAATATTCCTTTACATCTTCCTTGGTCAGACTAACATTGTAATCTTCTCCAAAAGCAATTTTTTTAGCAACACGACGAGCAATTTTTGCGATTTTCTTGTCCAACTCACGGACCCCCGATTCGCGGGTGTAATTTTCGATAATGTGCTGTATCACTTCCTTTGAGAACAATGCATCCTTCGCTCCTACCCCATGATTTTCAAGTTGTTTCGGAATCAAATGCCGCTTTGCAATTTCAATTTTTTCTTCAACCAGATATCCGCTCACTTCAATGAGCTCGAGCCGGTCGCGCAATGCTGGTGCAATGGTATTCAGCGTGTTGGCAGTTGCAATAAACATGACCTTCGATAAATCATATTCGAGCTCCACGTAATTGTCGTGAAATTCGAAGTTTTGTTCCGGGTCGAGCACTTCAAGCAAAGCCGAGGCCGGATCGCCGTGAAAATCGGCAGACACTTTATCGAGTTCGTCCAGAATAAATACCGGATTCGATGATTTGGCCTTCTTAATATTCTGCAGGATACGTCCGGGCATAGCCCCGATGTATGTTTTTCGGTGACCGCGAATTTCAGCCTCATCATGCAAACCGCCCAAACTCATCCGGACGTAATTCCGTCCCAAGGCTTTGGCAATCGATCTACCGAGAGAAGTTTTTCCAACTCCCGGAGGACCATACAAACACAAAATCGGGGATTTCATATCATTTTTCAGCTTCAGCACGGCCAAATGCTCCAGAATACGCTCTTTCACTTTCTCCAGCCCGTAATGATCTTCATCAAGAACTTTAGCTGCCCTTTTCAGGTCAAAGACATCTTCGGTGTATTCGTTCCACGGAAGATCAAGCAAAGTCTGGCAATAGGCAAACTGCACCGAATATTCTCCGGCTGCCGGATTTAAACGCGAAAGTTTGTGCACCTCTTTTTCGAAGTGCTTTGCAATGTATTCGGTCCACTTCTTTTCTTTTGCTTTGTCCCTGAATTCCTGAATCTCTTGTTCGGCCGGACTTCCGCCCAATTCGTCCTGAATCGTTTTCATTTGCTGATTCAGCAAATACTCCCGCTGCTGCTGATCAAGTTCAGCTTTAACTTTAGTCTGAATATCACGTTTCAGTTCGGCCATTTGCACTTCACGCACCAGGTAACTGATGGCCTGAACACCTCGCTCCTTGACGTCACTGATCCCAAGCAATATTTGCTTTTCTTCAACTTTCAGGTCGGTATTCGAACATACAAAATTGATCAGGAACGTGGAGTTTTCGATATTCTTAACGGCAAACGAGGCTTCAGGCGGAATGTGAGAAGAGAATTGTGCGATTTTGATCGACAGGTCCTTCAAAGAACCAACGACAGCCGAAAACTCTACAGAATCGTCCTGAGGCTGAATGTCGTTAAGCGGGATAACCCGAGCCATGAGATACGGAAACTCCTGCGTATATTCAGCAATTTCGAATCGCTTTTTACCCTGAATGATTACTGTTGTTGTTCCATCGGGCATTTCCAGTATTTTCAATACCTGAGCAATAGTCCCGGTTTGATACAAATCGTTCTCTGCCGGATCATCAATACTCCCATCCTTCTGTGCAACAGTTCCAAGCAGACGATTCCCCCGATAAACCTCCTGAACCAATTGAAGAGATTTCTGGCGCCCGACAGTGATGGGCATCACCACCCCGGGAAACATCACCGTATTACGCAGGGGCAATATTGGCAAAATGTCAGGAACTTCGAGATTCGTCAATTCCGAATCATCACCTTCAGTCAGGATCGGAATAAACTCGGAATCCTCATCCATTAAATTGGTAATTAATATATTATGCATATACTTTTATTTTTTTATGCGCTTTATCTTTGTTTGTTTTACACCTGACATACTGACCGAAGCAGGCCTGCAACAAATGTCACAGCTAGTTTTGCAATAGCCATGCCAAACGAAGAATCCTGTAAACAAACCAGACTCCGGAGAAAGCTCACGATTTCTGGATTCTTTGCGGAATAAGACCGGAAAAACAGCAATGACCTCCGGAACACCCGCAGACAAACAATCTGATATAAAAATGCCACAAATAAAAAAAGCCCCGACAATGCGGAGCTTTTAAATATCATTGATGCAACAGAACTATTTTTTTCTGTTTTC
>JAEUSS010000450.1 GCA_016788685.1 Prolixibacteraceae bacterium
TTTGGATAAAAGGAAAAGCAAGAGAAAAACCGTAACATTTCTTGGCCGGATAACCATACAAAAGGGACCGGAATATTTTGTTGAGGTAGCCAGTATGATCCTTTTAAGAATGAAACATGTTCGGTTTGTAATGGCCGGAAGCGGCGAATTGAAAGAAAAAATCATCGATTTATGTGCCCGCTACGGAATTTCGGATAAGTTTCATTTCCCGGGATTTTTGAAAGGAAAGGAGGTCAGCCAAATGTTGCAGCAAAGCGATTTATTTATTATGCCGTCGGTTTCAGAACCTTTTGGCATCGTACCTCTTGAAGCCATGCAGGCCAACGTACCAATTATTATTTCACTGCAGTCAGGTGTTTCAGAAGTTATACAAAATGCAGTAAAAACCGATTTCTGGGATGTTCAGGCGATGGCCGATGCTGTACACGGCATACTTACACACAAAAAACTGGCAAAAACAATGACAGATAAAGGCAAACAGGAAGTCAGTAAATTAAATTGGGAATCTTCAGCCAGACAGATCAGGCAGGTTTACCTGAATACGCTCTCAAATGCAGCCTCTTAAAAATGAAAAACATATGCCTATACTTTCAGATCCACCATCCGTTCGCCTACCGGACACTTCGCTTTTTCGAAATCGGAGAATCAAAAACGTGGTACGATGATTTGCGGACAGAAAAGGAGATTCGCGATG
This sequence comes from Prolixibacteraceae bacterium, assembly GCA_016788685.1. Lineage (GTDB taxonomy): Bacteria > Bacteroidota > Bacteroidia > Bacteroidales > Prolixibacteraceae > Aquipluma. Next base: position 695 of record JAEUSS010000450.1, read on the forward strand.
CCGCCGAACATTATTATATACCGACCAACAATTTTTTGCTTAACATGGTCAGTCGTTCCGGCGGTAAATTTAAAGTTTCATTTTCCATTTCAGGAACTGCACTTGATCAGTTTCTGATGTATTCTCCCAACCTGATCAACAGTTTCAGCCAACTCGCAGAGACAGGACTCGTCGAATTTTTGGGTACGACTTCATCGCATTCGATCTCATCGCTGGCCGATTCGGAAAATGAATTTGTGCGGCAGATTAAAGAAAACAGGATCCGGCTAAAAAGATACTTTGACCAAACCCCGCAGGTATTTGCGAATACAGATTTGCTTTTCACTGACCAGATCACTCAAGTGGTAAATAAAAACGGATACAAAGCAATCTTGACAAACGGTGCAACAAAAATACTGCATTGGCGAAGCCCCAATTACCTGTACGCTGCTACAAATCAGGGCAATTCCAGGATCATCTTCCGGAATGAACCGATAAGCAACGAGTTGACCCTGATTCTTCGGGATATGGATATTTTGAAGGCTGAAACTCCGGAAGCACGTTTTTTTACCATACTTAAAAATATAAATCCGGAAGAACCGGTGATTAATATATATCTAAACTACAATGCTTTGGGAGGTTCAGGACGAGAATTGAAACAACAGTTTTTCAGCAGACTGACCTCTAAAATAATTGAAAGTCATTTATTTCAGTTCAGGTTACCCACCGAGATATTGACACAACTCGGACCGGTATCTGAAATCGGATCGTCGGAGCCGGTTTGCTGGACAGAATACTTTCACTCGTCTTATCATCCGGGTAACGAATTGCAAAAAGAAGCTATAAAACAACTGTTCAAACTGGAAAAGCTGGTATGCAGGAGTAAAGATCCGAATAGCCGGATAGATTGGTCATATCTGCAAACCTCAGATCATTTCCACCTTCTGGATGAGAACCATCCGGCATATCGTGATACTGGCTCTGTTCAAAGCATTTATAAATCGAGATATGACGCATTTATAAACTACATGAATCTTCTCGAAGATTTCAGGGTGCGGTTAAAAACAGAAGCTCGTTTACAAAAAAGCATGCCATCGGCCAGAAAACCAATAAATTCCGGAATCAGACAGGTATAAAGTGAATTTAATTGAGGAAAAACCAAGCGTTTTTTTTGCATAACTAAAGAAGATGTATACTTTTGCAACCACAAAAGTTCGGGGTGTAGCGCAGCCTGGTAGCGTATCCGTCTGGGGGGCGGGGGGTCGCAAGTTCAAATCTTGTCACCCCGACTAATTGAAAAATCAAGTCGTTGTAAAGCATTTTACAACGACTTTTTCATTTATATTCCTGAAATGTTAAAATAAGGATCAATCACGGCAGACCGCCAGCCAGCCCGTTACCCGAAATATTGCTGTACATCCTGAAAAGCAGAGATTATCATGCTGGTACCTTTCGCCAAAGCCGATACGGTCCTCCCAATAAATATCCGGAACTAAAATCAAACAATTATCCTGCAATGTGTTGTTCTTGATTTTGGATGATCAGTATATCGTATCATATAAGAATTAATTTACGGTTCTGTGATCCTGTTTGAATCGTTTCATTATTTTTGCTCTTAACAAACCAATATAAACTAATAATAAAATGACAAACAGAAGAGATTTTCTCAGAACCAGTTCATTACTGGTTGCCGGCGGATTATTGAGCAGCCAGATGCTTCAGGCTTCGGTACTTCAGGCAAAAGGCAAAAAAGCCATCGGATTGCAACTATATTCATTGCGTGAAGCCATGAAAACCGATGTGATGGGTACACTAAAATCAGTTGCAGACATGGGTTTCACTACCCTTGAAACTGCCAATTATGCTGACGGGAAAATATACGGAATGGCTCCCTCTGAATTCAAAAAGATGGTAAAAGGACTCGGCATGAAAATGACGAGCGCACATTTGGGAGGCCCCAATTATTCCAAAGAAAAACATGCTGAAGCCATTGACTGGTGGAAGAAAGCACTGGAAGATCATCAGAAGGCCGGTGTGAAATTCTTGGTAAAACCAAGTATGCCAATTCCAAAAACACTCGATGAGTTAAAAATGTGGTGCGATTTTTATAATGCTGTTGGAGAGGTTACTTCAGCCTCAAAAGTTCAGTTTGGATTCCATAACCACGCCCGCGAATTTGAAAAAATTGAAGGTGAAATCATGTACGATTACATGCTGCAAAATACCGATCCCAAAAAAGTATTCTTCGAAATGGACGTGTATTGGGTTATGCGGGGAGGTTACAATGCGGTGGATTACATGAACCGTTATCCCGACCGTTTCCCGGTATTGCATATTAAAGACGAAAAAGAAATCGGAGAAAGCGGGCAGCTCGATTTTAAATCAATCTACGAAACGGCTTATAAAAACGGGCTGAAAGATTCATTCGTTGAAGTTGAGCGCTATAATTTTGAGCCTATAGTGAGCGTTCAAAAAAGCTACGACTTTTTAAAAGCTGCATCATACGTAAAATAGCATGGCTTAAAATCTGACAACTTAAAGTTGGTAAATTGACCCTATTCAATTTACCAACTTTTTTAATGTCCGAACTTACGCAATTGTTTCTTCAGCCTGAAACTGAAGAGAACAGCAGCCGTTGAAAGCCCGAAGACAAAACCGATCCAAACTCCAACATATCCGAGGCGAAAAACAAAAGCCAACAAGTAACTGACAGGCAGACTTACTACAATGTAGGAGAAAAAAGCAATAACCATCGGGATCCGGACATCAGCCATTCCGCGTAACGACCCGAGTAAAATAACCTGTATCCCGTCTGAAATCTGGAAAAACGCGCCAACAATTAATAGTCCGGCAGCAACAGCAACCACCGAAAGATCGGAAGTAAACAACAGTGGCAATTGATTCCGGAGAAGTATAAACAAAATTCCCATTAACGACATAAATGCGACAACCATATGAAGCGAAGCCCAAACTGCGTGTTTCAGCTCATTCCGATCATTAGCTCCAAAAGCATGGCTGACACGGATGGTTGTTCCCGAGGCCAGTCCAACTGAAATCATGTACGTCATTGTAGCCATACTCATTGCCACCTGATGGCCGGCCAGGGCTTCTTTCGAAATCCAGCCGAGCATGATGGCCCCAAGGCTAAAAGACAAAACTTCGATAACCATCTGCAACCCGATGGGGAACCCGATTGAAATAATTCTCCTGATCTTCAGTCTTTCAAATCCCGCATGTACCGCTTCAGTTAAATAGAGTCTGAAAGTCTTCCGGTTTAAAACTACCAAAACGAAGATAATTGGCATAACGACCCGAGATACAAGGGTCGCGTACCCGGCACCGTTAAGTCCCAATGCAGGAAATCCCAGCTTTCCGAAAATCAGGAGATAATTTAGCCCGATATTGATCAGATTGGCTATTATTGTGATTACCATCGCAATTTTGGTATTCCCGACGCCTTCGAAAAACTGCTTAAAAGCAAAAAACAGCATTAGCGGAACAAGCGATACCACTTGAATCAGGTAATATGGAATGGCCATCCGGACCACTTCCTCACTCTGCCCCATCCGGTTCATAAATAAAACGACCGATGACATGGCGGCGCATAACAGAATGGAAGCAATGAAATAAACCAGTATCCCGTTCTTTAACCACTGCCCGCTTCTGGCAGGGTTCTGAGGACTAAAAGACTGTCCAACCAGCGGCGTTAGCCCAATAGTAATCCCCAGCCCAAATAACATTCCGATATGAAATACATTAATGGCAAATGATGCAGCAGCTAACTCGGTTGTTCCAACGTGCCCAACCATCATATTATCGGCCAGATTTACAAAAACTTGTCCGATTTGCGAAAAAATCACAGGGATTGCCAGTGCCAGATTTTTCCGGTAAACAGGTAAATAATCAGATATACTCAAAACAATAGATTCTCAAATTTTGCACAAAGGAAACAATTAAGTACTGAAAAGGAAATACGTTAACGAATTATCCCTTTCACTTAAATTGAAAACCAATAGCTGAATTTGATCATGAAAACGTTTTCAGGCTTTATATCCCGGATATTGGTGAAGCTTTTCCAAACGGGTTGATTAAGTTTGTCGGAATAGGCTGATCTGGTGTTGGTCCACACCAGATAAAGGGTTGAGCCAGGCCTGAATTCCCAGCGGGCAACCAAATTCGACCGGAACTCCTGGAAATTGAAATCCGGATTTTTGATCGTATAAGCCGATACGCCGTTCTTCTTTAACAGATAGGTATTGTTTGCAGAAGCATTATTAGACAGGCTGATGTATCGTCTGTCAAGCTGTTTGTTCGAAGCATCGGCCACTTCTCTGAAATTTTCGTAGGTGCCTATTGAAGCATAGGGATTCCCGTAATACTGAAGTGAAATTTCGGGCGACACAAAATACTCAAACCGAAGCGTTGACGAAATTGTATTCCGGTCAATTGTTCCGACGAGATACCGGGGCAAGCCGCTGGTATCATTTACCCGGGTTACAAACTGGTGGTGATCAACTGAATGATCCACAATTGTTCGGGAAGTAATGCTAAACTGGTTACTTAATTGCCATCTGATATTTGTCGTAAAATAGGCTGTCCTGGAAATCTTATCGGAAAAGAATTTAAGCCGTGGACCGAAACCCAACCATAGTTTCTTTACTGAATTCGACTGTATAAATAATTCTGCATCATCATAACCATCTTTGTATAGGTTTGGGCCACCTCTCAACTCACGGGTATCGTAAATGTTGTAGTACTTTTTCAGGTTCAGGTGCGCACTCCATAAATTATTCAGCTGCAGGTAACCATGTAACTTTAAACGATCAAGTGTATTTTCTCCTCCATAACTCCAGTTTCTTTCTTGTTCAAATTCAACAAAATAACTTCGGACAGCCCCCTGAGGTTTGCTTACCTTATAAGTCAGGTTGATCATTTCCTGAATGATATCAGCTTGATACAGATAGCCCACATCGTTGAAATCGACTCCC
>JAEUSS010000518.1 GCA_016788685.1 Prolixibacteraceae bacterium
AAATACTCCGGGTAAAACATGTCGTTGAAATACAACTAAATCCGGTTATACAACAGCCGGTTAAGCAACTCTTCTTTAAACTTGGGCGAAACCGGAAGTTGTGTTTTGTCATTCATTTCAATTATTCCGCCATCACATTTCAGATAGCGGTTCACGTTTTTCAAATTAATAAGGTGAGAGCGATGAATCCTGAAAAACCCGTGGGCGACCAGCAGGTTATCAAAATCGAGTAAAGTACGGCTAACCAGTACCGAAGTCCCGTTGCTGAAGAAAATGCGGGAATAATTCCGCTCACCTTCGCACCTGACAATATCTTTCACCCGCACAATTGTGAATCCGTTCATTTCGGGCAGGGCAATCGTCTGGTCTTCGCCATTTTCCGGCTTCAAAGTCCTTTTCAGTACTTCCACCCTTTCTTTTTCCTGAAGTACAGGTATTTCATTGATCCGGTTTATGGTCGCCCGCACATTCTCGATCAGTACGGGTTTCACAATGTAATCAAATGCCGAATATTTAAATGCCGTGATTGCATAATCGGTGTAAGAGGTTGTAAATACGACTTTAAAATTTACTTTCCTCAACATCTCAAGGAGACTAAAACCTGAACCATCAGGCATTTCAATATCCAGGAAAACCAGGTCCGGATCTAATTCATTAATCAACTGTAACCCCGAAGCCACTGAATCTGCTTCTCCTAAAATCTCGATTTCACTAAAGTTTTGCTCAAGAATTCGCCTCAACCCCCTCCTGGACAGTTGGTCATCATCAATTATTACCGTATGATACATATAACTTTGTATTGAATTCTTAAAAGTAACACAAATGATCAAACGAAAAACTGGAAATCAAAAAAAAGATACCGGACTGCCCCTTTCAAAAGATTTCTTTACCTATAACACAGATTTAATTGTTTATATGCATAATTTTGCCTCCAAAATTTCATTCCAATGGCCCCAATCCTTATCATCGAAACCTCTACGGAGGTATGCAGTGTTGCCCTGATCAATGAAGGAAAACTGATTGATCTGACCGAGTCCCGGGAGGGGCAAAATCATGCCCGGCTCGTGACCGTTTTCACCCAAGATTTGCTATCCAGAAACAATATAAAACCAGCAGAACTGGCTGCAGTGGCCATCAGCAGAGGGCCCGGATCATATACCGGACTGCGGATCGGGGTGTCGGCGGCCAAAGGAATCTGCTATGCAGCGCGCATTCCGCTTATTGCCGTGGGAACCCTCGAAGCTATGACCAAACACATTGCTCTGAACCGGGACCAACTCAACATTCCGGAAGCAAAACAGACGTTGTTCTGCCCTATGATCGATGCGCGGCGGATGGAAGTATATTCGATGCTTTTGGATGAAAACGGGGAAGTTATAAAACCGATTACAGCTGAGATAATTGACGAATCATTTCTGGCTGATGAACTAACCGAAAACCAGGTTGTTTTCTTTGGAAACGGTTCTGAGAAATGCAAAAAGGTCATTACCTCGCCTAACGCTGTATTTGTCAGCAACATCAATGCTTCCGCACAGCACATGTGCGAGTTGGTTTGGCAGGCATACAGCAACAAACAATTCGAAGATGTCGCATATTTCGAACCCTATTACCTGAAAGATTTTGTGGCTACGGTTTCGAAGAAGAACATGCTGGGGTAAAATACATTTCAATTCTGGAATAATTTTTGGGATATGATATAACAATGCTGAAAATAATGTTCTTACAGGAATCTTCACTGCAAAACATCCGTCAGAACAAAATAAAAATCAGCCAATTAACAAAACTATATTCTCATGAGATTATCTTTAATCTGTTGCCTGTTGCTAACATTTTTCCTGCGCCTGAATGCAGAACCTCTTGAAGAAATGGAATACATTCTCCGGTTCGGGTTTATTAAAGGCGGAAAAGCAACCCTGGTTGCTGAGAAGGAAAAGATAAACAGGAGACAAACCATTCATTACCATATGAGAGGCCGGACAACCGGACTGGTGGACAAAATCTATGAAGTAAACGATGTTTACGAAAGCTGGGTAGATCCGGAAACCTACCTCCCGGTTAAATCGGTCCGTAACGTAAAAGAACAGAAATACCGCTTTTACGATGAAGTTACTTACGACCATGAAAACGATTCACTTTTTAGCCTGAAAGTGGGCGCAAAAAAAGTTCCTCCTAAAGTAAACGACTTAATCAGTGTATTCTTTTATATCCGGCAGAACCAGTACTTCGAAGATCTGCTTGCCGGGAAAAGCATCCAGATACCTGTTTTTCACGGTGACGACCTGTTTCATATGGAGCTGAGGTATATTGGCATTGAAACCATTGACACCAAAATCGGACGGAAACAATGCTACGTGGTATCCCCCAAAGTTCCGAAGGGTAAACTATTCAAAACATCTGACGATCTGAAAATTTACATCACCAAAGATGCCAACCGGCTTCCTATTTACGCCGAATTCCATTTGGTATTGGGTGCTCTCAAATGCGAACTGGAATCCTATAAAATTAACGGGGTGAACCAACTGGTTAAAGAATAGAACACAGCCTCCAAATCAGAATAAACCTCGAATTGATCTTTGCTACGATTGCAAAAAACAGGCCGGATTAACGAACTGAGCGTTATAAAAAAAGCAAAACACTCAATTAATCAACCAATTAATATCACACTTTTGAGTCGCAACAACTGAAAAAATCGGGATAAAAATTCGGTATCAACAATATTTATTTATTTTTGCAACCGATTTGAAAATATTCTAAACATTTTATATGGCAATTACTACTGCAGATATTAAAAACGGATTAACCATTGAATTCAACGAGCAGTTGTTTCAGATTGTATCGTTCCAGCACGTTAAGCCAGGGAAAGGCCCGGCTTTCGTCAGGACTAAACTCAAGAACCTTAAAACTGGAAGAACCATTGAAAATACTTTCAGTGCAGGAGTAAGAATTGACGTAGTAAGAGTTGAGCGTCGTCCTTACCAGTTCCTTTATCAGGATGAAGCTGGTTTTAATTTCATGCATGTTGAATCTTTCGAACAAATTTCGATAGCCGCAGAATTGATCGAAAATTCGGACTTGATGAAAGAAGGACAGATCGTTGAAATCAACGTTCACGCTGAGACCGAAACCCCGCTGACTGTTGAGTTGCCTCCTTTTGTCGAAATGGTGATCACTTCGACCATCGCCGGAGAAAAAGGGAATACCGCAAGTTCGAATGCACTGAAGCCCGCAACAATTGAAACAGGAGCCGAAATCATGGTCCCTATGTTTATCAACGAAGGAGACATTATTAAGATCGACACCCGCGACCGTTCATATTACGAACGGGTAAAGAAATAATTTGAATTCAATTCAATTCCGGAGGCCTGCCATGCAGGCCTTTTTTTATTCCCGGTTTCCGGATCAAACGTTTCCCCGGCAAACCTTTCGGGTATGAATATCTGCAGCCACAATGATGGCCGTGAACCCCCAAAATGGCAACGAAAGTTTGTCTGTATCCAGAAAATTATTCAGAATGCCATGCACATAATACGTAACCAATCCGAGCAATGCACACAGAACAATGGTTTTCAATCGCTTATCTTCCGTTCTGGAATAAGTCCGGACTGCCGTATAAACAACTATACCAATCAGAGCCAGAAAGGTAACCAGCCCCATAAATCCGGATTCGGCCATCGGCCCGAGGTATTCGCTGTGTGCGTTTCCGCCGTCGGCCGAGTTGGTGCTTATGATCGTACGGTCAGCGGTTAACTGGTACGGAGCATAATTAAACATGTACGTTCCGGGGCCCCAACCCAGCAAAGGCTTATCTTCGAACATCCGGATGGCACAACTCCAACGGTTAAGCCGCTCAAGATTAGACGCATCCGACGAAATATTAGAAATCGACGAAATATGCTCAGCCAGATTCGATGACGATTCGGTGTTGTTTCGTTCCAGGTACATCAGTATCTGATTCTGAAAAACCAAGAGCAGCGAGATCAAAATCAGGAAAGTAAAAAAAAGCGGTTTAAACCTGATCTTCATTCGAATAACCAGCCAGACACCCATAGCGGCAACCACGCTCACCCAGGCAGCCCGGGCGTACGAAAGGATCAGTCCCATGAGTAACAGTCCCAAAACAATCCAGCTCAGCTTCCTTATCCCCGACGAGTATATTCCAGAAAATGAAAACCCGAACAAAAAAGGCAGATACATAGCAATCACCGCGCCATAGGCGGTATGATCGTTGTAAAAAGGACTGACCACAAAATGAGCCGCCTGCTTGTTCCACAACCCATACCCGTAAAGCCTCCAGGTGGAATAAAAAATAACAATCAGCAGAGCAACGGTATAAAGCCAGATGTATTTTCCGACATTTTTACCCGACTCGAAAAGTTTAACAGCCAGAAGGTAAAAGCCAACAACAAACCAGATTCGCGAAAGCAAAAACTTTAACGAAACAACCGGCAGCGTGCTGGTAAGGGTGGTCAGCAGGAGCCAGAATAATCCGACCCCGATAGCCAGCGAAACCGGATGGGTCAGAATCTCCCGGTCAAATTTTCCGGAAGCAAACCATTTCAGGATAAAAATGAGCAAAACGCCAAAAAGCAAGGGTTCGGTAGGCAAAAACATGTTAAATGCCAAGCCGGATGTGATCTCGGAAAGAGGCAGTGAAAGCGGGGTGAAAAAAACAACCAGGTACAAAAGCTTATCAAAAGCAAACGCGGCAAGTAACACCACTCCCAATACCAACGGCAGGACATTGATAACCATCGAATGCTTTTTTAAAAGAAAAAAGGCATTCAGCAAAATAAACAACACCGTAATCAGGTAAAAGAGAACAATTTTTATCCTGGCTGAATACACCGGTTATGTAGTTTTGGGATTTTCGAGAAGCAAAATGACCAAGGAAGCAACAAACAGTGCCGAGAAGACGGAGAGCAGCACAATCAGCCATCTGACAGGGTACGACTTTTTATCAGCCGGAACCGGATCCTGCACCCGCTGCCCGTAAATGATTTTTTTCTGCGCGTTGCTCAGAGACGCATCATACAACCTTTTAACCGAATCTCTCTGGTTGTACAGATGTTTTAACTGATTCTGCAAAAAATCAAAATCGCCTCCTTTTTCAGAAAGATTCTGCATCCACTGTTGAAGCTCTTTTCCGCCGGCAGTATTCTTTTTTTGTTCACTCAACACCTTAACCATCCCCCTGGTTATTTCTTTCGCCTGCGACTCATAATCAAGAATCTGGTAGCTTTTTCGAAGATCATTCACTATCAGACTGACCGAATCTATTTCGCTGTTAATTCTACCCAGATCCTTTTTTGCGATTGTAACCAATTCGAGATACTTGATGCTGTGCATCGACCGTACTTTCTGGTCATAAAATGAAATGATCGAATCGCACATGGCACATGCCCGTTCCGGATCGGTATCCAGAACCTGAATTTCAACAGTCTCGTATTCGGTCTTTCTGAACTTGACATTATCATTGAACTCCGCCAACATGTAGGTCAGGTACCGCGGCTCGTCCTTACTGATCTGATACACTTCGCTCAGGTTAAAAGCATCAATCACACGCAGCTTAATATCCTGCGAATTAATAACTTCGAGCAGTTGTTCGCTTTTCGACTCATCACTGAACCGGTAAACATTGTTACTCGGATAAATGCGGGCAGTTGATTTAAACTTTGGTTTGATGAAGATGGAAGATGAAAAGAATGCTGAAATGATAACGGCCAGTATACCAACAATAATCAAATGTTTCTTCCATTTCCAAAGTATTTCCAAAAGATTCTGATTATCGAAAAAATTTGTCATAGAAAGATGCTTTGGTCCTTGACTTAACGAAACATTTGATTATTTAGTATTTTGTAAACCAGATGTTTACTCTGCGATTAAAAGAAAATAATTTTTCTTCCCTTTCTGGACAAGAATATATTTGCCCCCGATCAGAAAACCTGCATTAACCATCAACTCCGGATCAGAAACCTTTTCTTTGTTAATGCTCAATCCGTTGCCCTGAATTGCCCGGCGGAGTTCTCCCTTCGAGGGAAATATCTCGGTCTTTTCGGCCAACAGGTCAACTACTTTAATACCGTTCTCAAGTTCTTGTGCCGGAATTTTAAATTGCGGAACGCCCTCAAAAACAGAAAGGAAGGTTTCCTCATCCAGCTTATTAAGCAGCTCTGCAGTTCCCTGTCCGAAAAGTATCTGCGATGCTTCAACGGCCAATTCATAATCCTCGCGCGAATGCACCATCACGGTAACTTCTTCGGCCAATCGTTTCTGCAACAGGCGCAGGTGCGGAGCCTCAGCGTGTTTCTCAACCAGCCCGGCTACTTCTCCCCGCGAAAGCAGCGTAAAAATTTTGATGTATTTCTCGGCATCTTCATCCGAAGTATTCAGCCAGAATTGGTAGAATTTGTATGGTGAAGTCAGTTTGGGGTCAAGCCACACATTACCCGATTCGGTTTTTCCGAATTTGGTTCCATCGGCTTTTTTAATCAGCGGACAAGTCAGCGCAAAAGCTTCGCCCCCTGTTTTGCGGCGGATCAGTTCGGTTCCGGTAGTAATGTTTCCCCACTGATCAGAGCCACCCATCTGCAATTTCGCATTTTTAGTCTGATAAAGGTGCAGGAAATCGGTTCCCTGAACCAACTGGTAAGTAAACTCGGTAAACGACATTCCGACACCACTGTCCGAACTCAGGCGCTTCTTTACCGAATCTTTAGACATCATGTAATTTACGGTGATGTGCTTGCCAATATCGCGGATGAAATTCAGGAAACTGAAGTCTTTCATCCAGTCGTAATTATTTACCATTTCGGCGGCATTGGCCGCATCCGATTCAAAATCGAGAAATTTAGACAACTGCTTTTTGATGCACTCCTGGTTATGGCGTAAAGTTGATTCGTCGAGCAAATTACGCTCCTGTGATTTTCCTGACGGGTCGCCGATCATTCCGGTAGCACCACCAACAAGAGCAATGGGTTTGTGTCCGGCAATCTGAAAATGTTTCAGCATCATCACACTCACCAAATGCCCGATATGCAGTGAATCGGCAGTCGGGTCGATACCCACATATGCTGCGGTTAATTCTTTATCAAGTTGTTCTTTTGTTCCGGGCATAATATCGTGAATCATGCCTCTCCATTGTAACTCATCAACAAAATTCATGGCAAATATTTTTCAGTTTCTTTTAAGTTGTTGATTTTCCGGATCAGATTCCGGAAGAAAACAAAACCTCCGGCAATCAGCCAATCCGTTAAAATCCGCCCAAAGATACAAAATCAAAGGCGTAACAATGGAACGATCTCCGGATAATTTAGCCTGCCGGCTTAAACCAAAGGATTCGGGCTTGCGAATAAAATCGCCGTTCTGCAAAAAAAAGAATCAGGCTGTTCTTCGGACCGGTTTTTTCCCCGTGTTGTTCTCTTCGGGATTATTTCCTCCGCTGAAATCCCAGAATTTGATAAACGGGAACAGGGTTGGAACAAGTTGTTTCATGGGAGTATAAAACTTTGATTCGGACTTTTGTTTTGACGGCAGGATATGGACGTTTTCGTCAACGCTGTCAAAAAGCAAAAGGAGAATACTCAGGATCACCGCCGTTTTCAGAATGCCGAAAATAATTCCGGCGAGGCGGTTCAGGAAACCAAAAGCAACTGCGCGAACGGCATTGTCGAGCACCTGACCAAGGACGTGAATCAGGATAACAATGGCAATAAACGTTATAATAAAAGCGATGGTCGTCAGGTGTGTGGAATGGTAATCGAATGTCCGGACGATAAATCCGGCGGTCCAGTCTGAAAATTTGATAGCTCCCCAAATTCCCAGAACCAAAGCTGCCAACGAAGCAATTTCTACAACAAAACCCTTTCGGAATCCTTGTACCGCAGCAATAATCAGGAAAATTCCGAGTACCAGATCAATATAGTTCATAAGGAAATTTAAGTATCGAGTTATTGAAAAGCCGAGGTAAAAATAAGAAAAATAAGTTTTCGGTTACATGCTCAGTCAGTTGACCATATTTTTTGAACCCAGACTCCCCGCAGGCTCCTCTCTCCAAATATAAAGTCAGATTTTTTAATAAATTTGACACCACCGAAAATCTATTGGCATGCCTGTTATCAATTCAATCATTAATTGGGTAAATTTTAAGCGGATATACCAGATTGACCTGTTTAAAAAACATCCGCACGAAGTTCAGCGAGAAGTGTTGTTTGACCTTTTAGAAGAGGCTTCGAACACTGAATTTGGACTAAAACACAAATTTAAAGACATTCATTCCGAAAAAGAATTTCAGGAACAAGTACCCATCCAAGGTTACGACGACATCCGCCCGACCGTTGAACGGATGATGTTGGGAGAAAAAAACCTGCTTTGGCCGGGCGAAACCAGGTGGTTTGCCAAATCGTCGGGCACTACCAATGAAAAAAGTAAATTTATTCCCGTCAGCAAGGACTCTCTTGAAGATGTCCACATCCGCGGCGGGCGGGATGTTTTGGCCATTTTCCTGAAAAATTATCCCGATTCCGGTATCCTTTCGGGCAAATCGCTCACGCTGGGTGGAAGTCACAAAATGAACAATTACAACAACAATTGTTATTACGGCGACCTTTCGGCAATCCTGATCGAGAATATCCCTTTCTGGACCGATTTTTACCGGACTCCTTCAACCGAAATTTCACTTCTGGAAGAGTTTGAAGAAAAGATAGAAAAGATTATCGAGCATTCAATTGACGAGAATGTGACTTCGTTTGCCGGTGTCCCCTCGTGGTACCTGGTTTTGCTGAAAAGGGTTCTGGAGGTTACCGGAAAAAACAACATTCTGGAAGTATGGCCAAACCTGGAAGTATTTACTCACGGAGGGGTTAAGTTCGATCCGTACCGGGAACAATACGAAAAGCTTATTCCCAGCCCGAAGATGCATTACATGGAAACTTACAATGCTTCCGAGGGATTCTTTGGCATTCAGGACGAACCGGATAAGAAAGACATGCTGCTCATGCTCGATTACGGCATCTACTACGAATTTATACCGATGGACAAGTTCCGCTCCGACAATCTGAATGCCATCTCGCTGCAGGATGTGGAAACAGATAAAGACTATGCCATGGTGATTTCGACCAACGGCGGACTTTGGCGATACCTCATTGGCGATACCATCAGGTTTACGTCCAAATACCCTTTCAAATTCACAATTACCGGCCGGACAAAGCACTTTATCAACGCCTTTGGCGAAGAGGTGATTGTTGACAATGCCGAAAAAGCATTCCGCATTGCCTGCGAACGAACCAATGCCATCATTTCAGAATATACCGGCGGGCCCATTTATATGAAAGAAAATCAAAGGGGCGCACATGAATGGATCATCGAATTCGAAAAGAAACCCGATGATCTGGATCATTTCATCCAACTGTTCGACGGCGCGCTGAAAACTATCAATTCGGATTACGAAGCCAAACGCCACAAAAACCTCAGCCTCGAAATGCCACATCTTGTCCTTGCAAAAAAAGGACTATTCTACGAATGGATGAAAAGGCGGGGCAAAACCGGCGGCCAGAATAAAATACCGCGACTGGCCAACGACCGGCAATACCTCGATCAGCTGACCGAACTGAATAACTCATTGTAATCCTTTGTGATTATTCGCAGAATCGATGATATATTCGTATTTTTAATTCACACTTTAAAAGAACAAGCCAAATGCACATTGCCATAGCAGGAAATATCGGAGCCGGTAAAACTACACTGACAGAATTGTTGGCCAAACATTATAAATGGAGTCCACATTACGAAGATGTTGACGAAAACCCCTACCTGAACGACTTTTATGAAGACATGCAGCGGTGGTCGTTCAATCTTCAGATTTATTTCCTGAACAGCAGGTTTAAACAGGTGGTCGACATCCGGAGTTCGGCAAAAACAGTCATCCAGGACCGCACCATTTACGAAGATGCCGAGATTTTCGCTCCCAACCTGCACGCCATGGGGCTGATGTCAACACGCGACTTTCACACCTACTCGACTCTCTTTCAGATGATGAGCAGGTTGGTTCAGGCGCCAGACTTACTGATTTACCTTCGTGCAACTGTTCCGACCCTGGTCAATCAGATACAGAAACGCGGCAGGGAATACGAAAATTCAATCCGTATCGATTACCTCAAACAACTTAATGAACGATACGAAGCCTGGGTCAACCACTACAAAGCCGGCAAGCTGCTGATCATCGATGTCGACCGTATTGATTTCCAAAACAATCCTGAAGACTTAAGCATTATCATCGACCGCATTGATGCCCAGATACACGGCTTGTTTTAGAAAACCGGGTACTCCTGACAGCCGCCCTACGAATAATCACCTTCATTTTTCCGCACCTGCTCATGAAACTTGTATTTGCCACCAACAACCCGCATAAACTTCAGGAAATAAAACACCTGCTCAACAACTCCATTGAACTGCTCTGCCTCAGCGACATTCCTTGCGATGATGAAATTCCTGAAAACCAGGAAACGCTTGAGGGAAATGCCGCCGAAAAATCGTTTTACATCTTCGACAAATACGGATTAAACTGTTTTGCCGACGACACCGGCCTCGAAATTGAAGCCCTGAACGGAGAACCGGGCGTATATTCGGCAAGGTACGCGGGAAAAGAAAGAGACTCGGGGAAAAACATGGACCTTGTCCTGGAAAAACTATCCGGAACAAAAAACCGGAAAGCGCGTTTCAGAACTGTTATCTCTCTGATAATTGACGGCCACGAAACGCAATTTGAAGGCATCGTGGACGGAGAGATACTGGAAGAAAAAAGAGGGCAGACCGGCTTTGGCTACGACCCGATTTTCAGGCCTGAAGAATCAACATCCAGCTTCGCAGAAATGACCCTGGAAGAAAAAAATAAGATCAGCCACCGGGGCCGGGCCGTTCAGAAACTGGTAGAATACCTCAATCATTTAAAGACTGACTGATGAAATATAAACGCCTGCTTATGGGGGCATTCTTTTGCATGGCAGCAAGCGGGTCACCGGCCCAGACTGCTGTCCGCGAGTGGACCGACTACCAATCGCACGCCCATGCAAAGAATGTTGTTGATGCAGGCGATAAAATATATTGTGCCACCGAAGGGGGATTATTCCTGTACAGCAAAACCGATAACAGCATCCGGAAAATGTCGGGCATCAGCGGCCTTTCGGATAACGGAATTCAGCGGATCGATTACAGCAAAGAAAATAATGTACTGCTGATTGCCTACCAGAACGCCAATATCGACATCCTGGCCGGAAACGATATATTTAATCTCTCTGACATTAAACGCAAACAAATACCTGCCGATAAAACCATCAACAATGTGCTCTTCTCCGGAAACCTGGCTTACCTCTCCTGCGGGTTCGGAATTGTGGTGGTCAACCTGGAACAAAAAGAAATTAAAGACACTTACTATATCGGAAACGAAGGCGGCTACCTGAGTGTGTCCGACATGGCCACCGACGGGACCTACCTCTACGCAGCAACCGTCAACGGAGTCTACCGGGCCAGAGCATCGGAACCCAATCTTCAGAATTACAACAACTGGATCAAAGAAACTTCGATTCCGCATGCCGACCAGAAATTCAGCCAGATAGAATTCTTCCAGGGCAGAATCATTGCCAATTACACCCCCGACAAATGGTACGAAGACGAAATGTACCAGCTAAACGGAACCGAATGGACCCCATTTCTTCCTGAAATAAGATATGTTGCCGACATGACTGCCAACGGCGATTACCTGGTTTTTGCAGGCCGTGAAACCGTTTTGGTATACAACCAGCAGCCCGAAAAAGTAAAACAGGTTCAGAAATATACTTTCCCGGGCTACGAAGAACCCGCCATCTGGCCTTTAAGTGCCAAACTGGATGCTCAAAATATTTTATGGATTGCCGACCAGAAACATGGCCTGATAAAACTTGGGACACTCGCAGAACGGATTGTTCCGGAAGGCCCGGCTGACAATCGAGTTTTCTCGCTCACTATGAACGGACAAGACCTTTGGCTGGCCTCCGGAGGACGGGATGCTGCATGGAACAACCTCTTCTTCGAGCCTCAGTTTCAGCTAAACCGCCAGGGTAATTGGTCGGTATTCGACCGGAAAGTGATTCCGATTCTCAACGACTTCCGAGATATCGTCTGTGTTGCTGCCGATCCGAAGAATCCCGATCGTATTTTTGCAGGGTCGTGGGGTGGCGGCGTGCTCGAATTTGCTGCCGGCAAATTTGTAAAACAACACAACAACTACAACAGCACACTTCAAACACAGCTGCCCGGCTCGCCCGAAGCTCCTTATGTCCGCATCGGAGGAATGAGTTTCGATTCGAAGGGAAACCTCTGGGTCACGAATTCCGGCGTCCAGAAAGTGGTTTCGGTACTTCAGCCCGAGGGCAACTGGAAAGCATTCGAACTGGCTGAAATAGCCAACAAATACTCGATTGGTCAGATACTGGTCACCCTAAACGACGACAAATGGATCGTTGTTCCCCGCGGCAACGGGCTGTACGTTTTGAACAGCACGAACGATCAGGGCAAAACACAAAAGGTGACCGCCAGGTTTGTTAATTCCGAAGGTGAATTTTTTACTGAAATGAATGACGTTTATTCGATTGCTGAAGACCGGAACGGGGAAATCTGGGTTGGGACATCCAGTGGTGTGGCTGTATTCAGGAATCCGGAAAAAATATGGAGCGACGGCATTTTGTATGCTGCCAGGCCCGGTCTGAACCAGAACGACGGTTTTTTCCATCCTTTGCTCGAAAAAGAAACCATTACGGCCATAGCCGTTGACGGAGCCAACCGGAAATGGTTCGGCACCAAAACTTCAGGAGTATTTTTGACCTCAGCCGACGGGGAGACCGAAATTGAACATTTCGATTCGGAGAACAGTCCGCTGCCCAACAACGAAATTAAGGACATCGCTATCAATCAGCAAACCGGAGAGGTTTTCATCGCCACTTCAGCCGGGCTTATTTCGTACATGGGCGAAGCGATTACAGGTAACGACGAATTCAGCGATGTATATGTTTACCCCAACCCGGTGCGCGAAACCCACCAAGGTCCGATTGTGGTCAAAGGGCTGGTTGATGATACTGACGTTAAAATTACCGATATCAGCGGGAATCTGGTTTTCAAAACGACCTCGTTGGGCGGACAGGCGATATGGGACGGGAAGAACCTGAACGGCAACCGCTGTAAAACGGGTGTCTACCTGATCTTCATGACCGACCCGTCTGGTGAAAAGACAAAAATCACCAAACTCCTGTTCATCCACTAAAAGTCAGAATGTCGTGATTGAAAAAACCCGCGGAATATTTTTGCATGCTGTCAAATATTCAGAAACCAGCCTGATCGCCAGTATCTATACCGAAGCCTACGGCCGGCAGTCTTTCATCATAAACGGGATTCACAGCCGGAAATCAGGACACAAAGCATCCGTGTTTCAACCGCTTTACCTGCTCGATATCGAAATCTACTACAAAGCCGGAAGAGAGCTTCTCCGTCTCAAAAATGCCAGAATAACCTATCCTTATTCAACCATACCTTTCGATATCCGGAAAAGTACGCAGGTGCTGTTTCTGTCCGAAATACTGTATAAATGTCTGCGCGAGGAAGAGCCCAACGACGAACTTTTCAATTTCATCTTTAATTCATTAACCCTACTCGATTTATCTGAAACCGGGATAAACAATTTTCACATCTGGTTTCTCTTCAAGCTGACACGATTTTTAGGTATTTATCCGAGCCAGGACAACGCATCGACAAGCCTCTTTTTCGACTTACAAAATGCCTCATTTGTCAGCCACGAGCCCATACACAATCAATTTACCGACAAGCACCTGACTGTTCTTTTTTCCCGTCTCTTTGATGTTGATTCCTCTTCAATTGAAAGTTTGGACTATACGCAGAATGAGCGCAAACTGGTGCTTGGGAAACTACTCGAGTTTTACCGGATTCATTTTGATCACCTCGGCGAAATCAAATCACTTGAGGTTCTGAGAGAAGTGCTGAGTTAAGGGCAGGCTGCAAATTAATTTAGACACAATACCATTGGATAAGGGATGTGAAAAGCATATTT
>JAEUSS010000521.1 GCA_016788685.1 Prolixibacteraceae bacterium
CGGACTAAAAAAGGCGGCGGCGAATTGGTTAACCTGATGGGAACCTCAGCCTGGTATGCTCCAGGATCAGCTGCTGCTCAAATGGTTGAAGCAATCGTTATGGACCAGAAACGTATCTTCCCTTGCTGCGTGAAAATGGAAGGTGAATTTGGCCTGAACGATGTGTTTGTTGGAGTTCCGGTTAAACTGGGCAAAAACGGAGTTGAAAAAATCGTTGAAGTTAACCTGACAGCCGACGAACAAGCCTTACTGGTTGAGTCAGCAGCTGCAGTTAAAGAAATCATGGACGTTGTTGACGGAATGAATATTCTTTAAGACTTTCAAATAAACAAACAATAAGCTATATTTGAAGCTCTGGCATTTATGCCGGAGCTTTTTTTATGACTATCTACTGACATATGATTGAAATCCCGCTCCAAATCATTGAGCTCGAACAAGAAAATTACCACATACTAATTGAAGGCCATTTCAAGGATGAAACCCCCTCGTATTGGATTATAGATACCGGCGCATCAAAAACAGTACTCGATCTGAATATGAAACCTTTTTTTGAGCTTATCGACTCTGACGAGACGGACGATTATCAGAGTGCGGGAATTAACCAGGGGATGATGGAGACATCAGTTGGCCGAATGTCGTACCTGCGGTTCGGAAATATGCAAATTACCGACCAAAAGGTCGCGCTGATTGACCTGAATCACGTGAACGACATTTACAGCAAATACACAACGTTCCGAATTGCCGGATTATTGGGCGGTGACATCCTGATGCAAAAAGAATGTGTTATCGATTATGCCCGCAAAACCATTCAATTTCAAAACCCGTAGCCTGTCCGACAGCAGGAAATCAAAACAACGATATTCAGAAAAATTAAATATATTTGGCGCCTGAAAAAGAAGTCTATGAACCTGAAGAAATATATATCGAGACACCTTGTCATGCGGGTCTGCCTGATGCTTGCACTGGTAGGCGCAGCAGCCGTGTTCGATATGTATCATGCAGCAAGTCTGAAACTGGAAGAAAACACAAAAAGACTTCCGAGCCCGGACGACGCTGATGCCAACAAAATCTTCTTCTGCAACCAGGTTCCGTCTTACAACCTGAAAACTTCAGGAACCGACTTCTCATTTCGCCTTCGTTTTATTTGTTCTCAGGATAAATTCTTACAGAAGTATTATAATTTACGAACATTCCAGCTCATGAAAGCGGAAACAGTACATTCTTTTTTCCCTTCGGTTTGTTCTTTTCATTCACTTCCGTTCAACCGGGTTCTGTATGCCAGCCCCGATGACACACCGCCACTTTCATAAATTTCACAGATCACTCAGAGGATCGAAACCCGAAAAGCAACAGGCTTCTTTCGGTTTACTGTGTATGGAATCATTACGCATACAAACAAAATAATTCAATCAAAATAATTAGTATTAAACAATTTAAATTTTAACACATGCAAAGCAAAGGTGCAATTCGGATTTTTGCAATTCTTCTTGGCTTAATCTGTGTATATCAACTTATGTTTACCTACAAGGCAAGCACTGTTGAGAAAGCAGCCAAAGAGTTTGCAAAAGGAGACAAACAAAAAGAACTGGCTTATCTGGACTCGATGTCGAGCGAAGTAGTTTACAACTTATTGGGTCTCCGCAAATACACTTACAAAGAAGTCAAAGAGCTCGAACTGGGTCTGGGACTCGACCTCAAGGGCGGTATGAACGTTACTCTTGAAGTAAAAGTTGTTGATCTGATCAAGTCGTTATCCAACTTCAGCAAAGATTCAACGTTCAATGCAGCAATCGCACTGGCCGTTGACAAGCAGCAAAACAGCCAGGAAGACTTCGTTACGCTCTTTGGAAAAGCATTCCAGGAAGTATCACCAAACGGAAAACTGGCATCTATCTTCAACACGCTTGAGCTGAAAGACCAAATCAAATACAACTCGACCAATGCCGAAGTGTTAGATGTTTTGCGCAAAGAAACAAAAGTTGCTATCGACAATTCATTCAACATCATCCGTACACGTATCGACCGCTTTGGAGTTGCACAGCCAAACATCCAGCCATTGCAGACTGCCGGTCGCATTTTGGTCGAACTTCCGGGCATCGACGATCCTAAACGTGTACGCAAACTGTTGCAGGGAACTGCTAACCTCGAATTCTGGGAAACTTATGACAACAGCGAGGTTTACCAATACCTGGCTCAGGCCAACCAGAAACTGGCTGAGGTACTGGCTGTTCAGTCGCAGTCTCAAGCCACCGCTGCACCTGCTGACACTACTGCAAAACCAACGGCAACAGAGGAAGCCGGCTCTTTGCTGAGCGAACTGGATACAAAAGCAAAAACAGATTCAACTTCAGCTATCAGCGCTGACGTAAAGAAACAATTCCCTCTGTTCTCCATCTTATCACCCAGCGCAACAGCTCAGGGTCAGTTGTTCCCCGGAGCTGCTGTTGGAACAGCTCATTTCAAAGACACTGCAATGGTAAACAGCTACCTGAAGATGACTCAGGTAAAAGCGTTATTCCCTCGCAACCTTACCTTTAAATGGACTGCCAAAGCGATCGACAAAGACGAGAAATTCTTCCGCCTGATTGCAATTAAAGTAACCAGCCGTGACGGCCGCGCTCCGCTTGAAGGCGACGTGATAACTGATGCCCGTCAGGACTACGCCGACATGGGTAGCCGTCCGGAAGTAAGCATGACCATGAACAGTGAAGGCGCCAAAGTATGGGCCCGTCTGACAAAAGACAATGTCGGCAAATCGATTGCCATTGTTCTGGACGGTTATGTACGTTCATATCCAAACGTTAACGGCGAGATTACCGGTGGCCGCTCTTCAATCACCGGACTGGAAAGTGTTGAAGAAGCGAAAGACTTGGCAAACATTCTGAAATCGGGAAAAATGCCGGCTCCGGCAGTAATCATTGCTGAAGACGTTGTTGGACCATCATTAGGCCGCGAAGCAATCAACAGCGGAATGTGGTCGTTTGCCATTGCCTTCGTGCTTGTACTTGCCTACATGCTTTTCTTTTACAGCAAAAAAGCTGGTCTGGCCGCCAATATTGCATTGATTGTAAACGTATTCTTCCTGATCGGAATCCTTGCTTCTATTGGTGCTGTTTTAACATTGCCTGGTATTGCCGGTATTGTTTTAACTTTAGGTATGGCCGTTGATGCCAACGTATTGATCTACGAGCGAGTTCAGGAAGAACTTAACGGAGGGAAAACATTACGTCTGGCCATTCAGGATGGATACCATGCAGCTTATTCAGCAATTATTGACGGTCAGGTAACCACACTCTTAACCGGTATCGTGCTTTATTTGTTTGGTTCAGGCCCAATCAAAGGGTTTGCAACAACTTTGATTATCGGTATCCTGACCTCTATGTTCACCGCCATTTTCATCTCTCGTCTGATTTTCGAACGTCAGCTGAGCAGGAATAAGAATATCACCTTTACAGCAAAAATTACCAGCCAGTGGTTGCGTAATACGAAAATCCCGTTCCTGGGCAAACGAAAAATAGCCTACTTCATTTCAGGAACTTTAATCACAATTTCCCTGATTTCGTTTGTAACCCGTGGATTCCACGCCGGTATCGATTTT
>JAEUSS010000548.1 GCA_016788685.1 Prolixibacteraceae bacterium
TAAAATAAGAACTAATATTTGAATCAACTATTCAATATTAGCAGGATCCACGGACCGTAATATGATATCCGAAACTTGACAAGTCGCATTACATCAGATATTTTTTTGTATTGTATTTATTTATAAAATATTTAGATGTAACAAAATCTAACAAAGCTCTTTTAATACCAAATGAACAATCCTAATAATGTCTTTCCGTAAATACTTGGTTGGTCAGCACAAAATCTTACAATTAACCCAATACCTACTCTTTTTTTCAGGGAAATTCGTATGCGAATTCACCTTGCCGGTCACAACACGTTACAATGTTGCAACAGGCCTTTCGTCAATTTTTCTTTCATTTTTTCATAGTTCATAAGTTTTATTTTGTTTTTAAATTCGCTATTATGACAAGTTCACAATAACTATATACCTTTTATAGCTACATTAGGTCGGGCAAAAAAAAATTAGATCAGAATTCTCAGGTAGTAAAACAAAAAGGTGAGAATGCTACTGATTTTATCTAATCAGCAAGGATATTTATAGTCCGATACGTTCCGGCTTTTCACAAAACGTACTCTGGGGTTCTTTTGATCTGGCACGAGCCTAATTACTTTGAAGAGGCTACTGCTATTTACATCATTAAATCTTATTACAAGTAAACCCATTATGTCTAGTAGTAGTAGTTAATTTTACTCTCGCAATTTTGTATTTATTTTCATAAATACAAAACATTTATTAAATATTATTAAGAATATGATTGAAATTATTAAATAATATCTATTTTAATCAAACGTTTCATACATTCATTTCAAAAACAAACCACACCAGCAACTCATTTGCTTAATTCATTATGATATTGACAGAGCAGAGTATTCTCTCTGTCATAGATATTCCCATGAACCATTCGTCTGACAATATCAATTCAAAAAAGTCAATGGGTTTGACGCTATTGTTTGGTAGCTGCCTTTATATAGGAGTGATTGAATAAACAACAAGACCGAATACCGAAATGATCATGAACTTCCCCAAAAGCAAGACCCTGTAAAAAAAAAACAGTATAAACCACGAGGCATTACCTGGTTTATACTGTTTTGAAAAAAGACCTAAAAAGCGACTAAAACATAAAGTTCCTGTCAGCGTTAAAAAATCGTCTGTAAATTATGAATTCCGATCCCTGGTTTGTCAATCAAAGTAACTTTCCCGTCAACCACCTGGATTCCGGAATACGGATCGTTTGAAATCAGCAGATTGCCATCCAGATCAGCCCAGTCACATTTAGGCGAAAGCTGTGCCGCAGCCGAAATAGCGCACGAGGTTTCGGTCATACAGCCAATCATCACTTTCATATTCAGTGATCGGGCCAAAGTCAGCATCTGATGAGCTTCGCGCATCCCGGTGCATTTCATCAGCTTGATATTAATCCCAGAATAAACACCTTTCGCTTTGCCCACATCCGGGAGCCGCTGCACCGATTCGTCGCCGACAGTGGGCAGCGGACTGTTTTCGGTCAGCCAGGCCATGTCGTCGATAGCTGTTTTGGGCATTGGCTGTTCCACGAAAACTACGCCTTTCTCCTTTAGCCAGTGAATCATATCGAGCGCCATTTGCCGATCAGTCCATCCCTGATTTACGTCGACACAAAGCGGAGCATTGGTTGCTGAACGAATCGTTTCTACCATCTCACGGTCAGTCTTTTGTCCAAGTTTTACTTTCAGTATTTTGTATGGCGCCGCTTCGGCCACTTTTTGCCTGACTACTTCCGGAGTATCAATTCCGATGGTAAAAGACGTATTGGGCGCATCTGCCGGATCAAATCCCCAGATTTTGTACCAGGGCTGTCCCATCAGTTTACCAACCAGATCGTGCAGTGCTATATCGACTGCAGCTTTTTCTGCACAGTATCCGGGCATCACCGAATCCACGTACTGCAGAATTTTATCCATCTGAAACGGATCGTTAAACTGGCTCAAATTTAGTGACGACAAAAACCGGGTGACTGAGTCAACACTTTCGCCCAGGTATGGAGGCATCGAGGCCTCGCCGTAACCGGTTACCCCTTCAAACTCGAGGCTCGTCAGCACATCAGGCGTATTTTTTCTCGAGCTGTTAGCCAACGTAAAAGTGTGCCTCAACTGAAGATCGTACGGAATAAATCTTAAAACCAACCCCTTCCCTGATTTTTTCACCTGCTTCCTGCCGGCCGCAAACAGAGTTTCAATTCCGGAAAATCCGGCAAGAGCTGTCAGGCCGGTAGTTCGTATAAAGTTGCGTCGAGTGTTCATACTACTATTGATATTTTTATTGTTTTACGACAGAATACCACGGATGATCTTTCACCGGAACAATCCCCTCGGAGTTCAGGGAGTTTAAAACCCTACTGGTTGCTACCAGCTTTTTATAT
>JAEUSS010000553.1 GCA_016788685.1 Prolixibacteraceae bacterium
ACCAAATACATCAATCAGGAAGGTTTGGAATTAATTGAATACCGCGAAGTGGCTGTCGATAGCTCTGCTCCGGGTGAAATCGCCAAGCTGACGGAGCCTTACGTCAAACAGGTTTTTGTAAAAGCCGATCTGGAACAGGAAGTGCTGGAGCAAAAACTGTATTTGGTACGTAAACAGGCCGAGAAAGAAATCCGTGAGTCGGGCATGAAACACCGTCAGGCATTTTATGTGCCCAGCTTGTCGTCAAAGACCATTATCTATAAGGGGATGCTTACGCCCGGGCAGCTAAGGGATTATTTCAAAGATTTGTCCCACCCGAAGTTTACCAGTGCTATTGCTTTGGTGCATTCGCGGTTCAGTACCAATACATTCCCTACCTGGGATCTGGCTCAGCCTTTCCGGATGATTGCCCACAACGGCGAGATCAATACGGTGAAAGGAAACCGCATGTGGATGCAGGCCCGTGAAGCGCTCCTGAAATCGGAAGTTTTCGGCGATGACCTGACCAAACTGTTCCCGGTTATCGAGCCCAATAAATCCGACTCGGCTTCTTTCGACAATACACTTGAATTCCTCCACCATACCGGACGTTCAATTCCTCATGTTTTGTGCATGATGATTCCTGAGTCGTTCAACTCGAAAAACCCGATTCCGGACAGCCTGAAAGCCTTTTACGAGTACCACTCAACCATTATGGAACCATGGGATGGGCCGGCTTCGATGGTATTTTCCGACGGCCGTTACATCGGCGGAACTCTTGACCGTAACGGATTGCGCCCTTCCAGATATATCATTACCAAGAATGATTTGGTTGTGATGGGGTCAGAGGTTGGTGTTCAGACTTTTGCTCCGGAAGAAGTGAAAGAAAAGGGCCGTCTGCGTCCCGGAAAAATCCTGCTGGTTGATACCAAACTGGGGATTATTATTCCGGATAAAGAAGTGAAAGCACAGCTGAGCTCACGGAATCCGTACGGGAACTGGCTGAAAGAAAACCGCCTGGTGATGGACGATATTGAAGTGAAACAGCGTGTTTCATCTTCGCTTGGTGATCAGTTCCCCACTTATTCGAAAGTGTTTGGCTATTCGAAAGAAGATATGGAAATGATCATTAAACCGATGGCTGTGTCAGGTGCCGAACCAACCAGTTCGATGGGGAACGATACCCCGATGGCTTGTTTTTCTGAAAAGCCGCAGCGGTTCTTCAATTATTTCAGGCAGGTATTTGCGCAGGTAACCAACCCGCCAATCGACTCTATCCGCGAAGGACTGGTGATGTCGCTGACCAACTACATCGGTTCGCTGCATTCCAACATCCTCGATGAGTCGCCGGTACATGCCCGGCTGATCAAATTCGATGCGCCGATCATCACCAATACCGACCTTGGGAAAATCAAAGACCTGAAACACGAACAGTTTTCGCATGCCACCATCCCGATGGTGTTTCCGGTGAAGGAAGGCGTTGAAGGGTTCAAAAAATCATTTGATAATCTGCTGAAACTTGCCGAACAAGCCGTTGACGATCATAAAAACTTCATCATTCTGTCCGACCGGCAGATTTCGGAAGATTATGCACCAATTCCCTCGCTGCTTGCTGTTGCTGCTGTTCATCATCACCTGATTCAAACGCAGAAGCGGATGCAAATCGGTATTATTGTCGAAACCGCAGAAGCCCGCGAGGTAACTCATTTCGCCCTTTTATTCGGTTACGGCGCCAGTTCGGTGAACCCTTACCTGGCTTTCGCTGCCATCGACGATTTGGTGAAGAGCGGCGAAATCAACATGAAATATTCGGAAGCCCGTCACAATTACATTAAGTCAATCGATAAAGGATTGCTGAAGGTATTGTCGAAAATGGGTATCTCGACCCTCCGGAGTTATCAGGGATGTCAGCTTTTCGAAGCGCTCGGAATCAGTGACGAGATCGTTACCAAATACTTTACCGGAACAGCCACTAAATTCGGAGGAATGGGTTTCGAAGAAATCTGTCAGGAATCGCTTTTGTTCCACAAGGAGGCCTATGGAAAGAAGAAAGTTTTGATCAACAATACCTTTGAAAGCGCCGGAACTTATCATTACCGCAAATACGGCGAACATCACGCCTGGAATCCTGAAACAATCGGATTGTTGCAGTGGGCTACCCGCACCAACGATTACAGCGTGTACAAAGAATTCAGCAAAAAGGTCGATGCCGAGAATGCTCAGCCAACCTTTATCCGCGGCTGCCTGAACTACAAACGTAATCCGATTGATATTTCGCTGGTTGAGCCGGTTGAAAGCATCATGAAGCGCTTTGTGACGGGGGCGATGTCATACGGATCGATCAGCAAGGAAGCACACGAAGCTTTGGCTGTTGCGATGAATACCGTTGGCGGACGGAGCAATACGGGCGAAGGTGGCGAGGACGCCGAACGTTTCAGCACCAATAAACGGAGTGCCATCAAGCAGGTCGCATCGGGCCGGTTCGGGGTGACCAACAATTACCTCATCAATGCCGACGAACTGCAGATTAAAATAGCACAGGGTGCCAAGCCGGGTGAAGGCGGACAGCTGCCCGGATTCAAGGTTAACCAGATTATTGCCAGGCTCCGGAATTCAACTCCGGGAATTACCCTGATTTCGCCACCGCCGCATCACGATATTTATTCGATCGAAGATTTGGCTCAGCTGATTTACGACCTGAAAGTGACCAACCCCCGTGCTAAAGTGTCGGTGAAGCTGGTTGCCGAAAATGGGGTAGGGACCATTGCCGCGGGTGTAGCCAAGGCTTTTTCCGATCTGATTACCATTTCGGGATGCGAGGGCGGTACCGGTGCAAGTCCGGCCAGCTCGATCAAATTTGCCGGTTTGCCCGTTGAACTGGGTATTGCCGAAACGCAGCAAACGCTGGTGATGAACAACCTCCGTGGCCGGGTGAAACTTCAGGTCGACGGACAGTTGAAAACGGGTCGAGATGTGGTGATTCTCGGTATGCTGGGTGGCGAGGAGTTTGGCTTTGCAACATCGGCGCTCGTTACGCTCGGTTGTATCATGATGAGGAAATGCCACCTCAATACCTGTCCGGCCGGAATTGCCACGCAGGACGAAACTTTGCGCAAACGCTTCATCGGCCGTTCGGAATATGCCATCAATTTCTTCCGCTTTGTTGCTATGGAAGTCCGCGAGCATCTGGCTGAAATCGGCGTTACTACCTTCGATGAGATTGTGGGCCGCGCCGATCTGCTGGAACAAAACCGCGAAGTGGGCAACTGGAAAATGAAGAAAATGGACTTCTCGAAGATTATTTATATGCCCGAAGAAGCCAAGAAACACGATATCCGCAATACGTTCCCAAATATTAAATCAATCGAGGAGCACCTGGATCATACGCTGATCCGCGAAGCCAATAAAGCCATCAAGAGCAAGGAAAAAGTATGGTTATCGCACCAGATCTGTAATGTCGACCGTACCATTGGCGCCATGTTGTCGGGCGAGATTTCCAGACGTTACGGCGAAGAAGGTTTGCCCAACAATACCATTATGGCAAACTTTACCGGTACTGCCGGGCAGAGTTTCGGCGCATTCCTGGTCAAAGGGGTCAGCTTCAGGCTCGAAGGCGATTCGAACGATTACATCGGTAAAGGCTTGTCCGGAGGACGCATCATTGTTGTTCCGCCCATTGGTTCAACATTTACTCCTGAAGAAAATATCATTGTAGGAAATACTTCCTTCTACGGCGCAACATCCGGAGAAGCATACATCCGGGGTGTGGCCGGCGAACGTTTCTGTGTACGAAATTCAGGAGCCAAAACGGTGATTGAAGGTAGCGGAGACCACTGCTGCGAGTACATGACCGGCGGACGTGTGGTGGTGCTCGGAACTACCGGGCGAAATTTCGCTGCCGGGATGAGCGGAGGTATTGCCTATGTGCTCGATCAGGAAGGCGACTTTGACTATTTCTGTAACAAAGGACTGGTAGAACTGGGGCCTGTTGAGGACAAAGCTGATATCGTTGAGTTACAGGACATGATCAATAAACACCTGCTCTATACGCAAAGTACAATGGCGGCCAAGATACTGACCAACTGGGACGAATACCTGCCCAAATTTGTGAAGGTCATCCCGTTTGAGTACAAGAAAGTACTGGAGGAACAAAAACTGAAGGAACTGGTAAAAAAGCTGCAGTTAACCGAAGACGATCCGGCACGGCACGAATAAATGAGTTCGGAGTTAAAACTTCAGGCGCACTGCAATTTAAATAATCAAAATGAGAAATGGGTCGGGGTTAAAATTTTAGGTTCACCGACACTTTAAAAAAACAAAACACCATGGGAAATCCAAAAGGTTTCATGACAATAGGACGAAAAGAGGCTGGTTATCGTCCGCTGAACGACAGAATATACGATTACGGTGAGGTGGAGCAGACGCTCGACGACAAAGACCGTATCGACCAGGCCGCGCGATGTATGGATTGTGGCGTTCCGTTTTGCCACTGGGGTTGTCCGGTCGGAAGTAAAATTCCGGAGTGGCAGGATCTGGTCTACAAAGGCAAATGGAAAGAAGCCTACGAGGTGCTGCATTCAACCAATAGTTTTCCGGAGTTTACAGGCCGTGTGTGCCCGGCTCCGTGCGAAAAGGCATGCGTACTGGCTATCCACGACGAAGCGGTTACCATTCGCGAAAACGAAGCTTCGACAGTTGAACATGCCTTCAATTTAGGCTTTGTTCAGCCGCGTATTCCTGAAGTGCGCACCGGTAAAAAGGTTGCCGTTGTGGGGTCCGGACCTGCAGGCCTTTCAGCTGCCGACCTGCTCAACCAGGCCGGGCACGAAGTAACCGTGTTCGAAAAAAACAGCGCCATCGGGGGATTGCTTCGCTTCGGAATTCCTGATTTCAAACTGAGCAAGTCGGTCATCGACCGCCGTCTTGAGATTTTCCTCGATGAAGGCATTATCTTCAGAACCAATGTAACCGTTGGTGTCGACATCACCCGCGACGAACTGCTGGCGCAGTACGATGCCGTGGTACTGGCCAACGGCGCCGAACAACCCCGCGATCTGCCGGTTGAAGGCCGCGAGATGAAAGGGGTGTATTTTGCGATGGATTTCCTGAGCCAATCGAATAAACGCGTGGCCGGCGAAATTATTCCTGAAGAAATAAGCATCCATGCCAAAGATAAACACGTGTTGGTTATCGGTGGCGGTGATACAGGCTCCGACTGTGTCGGAACGGCTATCCGGCAGAAAGCCAGGAGTGTCAAACAAATTGAAATTCTTCCCAAGCCGGCTGCCGAACGGGCCGATAACAACCCGTGGCCATACTGGCCCAATACACTTCGCACATCGAGCTCGCACCTCGAAGGCTGCGAACGCCGCTGGGGCCTTTCAACCAAGCGCTTTCTGGGCGAGAACAACGAAATCAAGCAGGTGGTGCTGGTTGGTGTCGAGTGGTCGAAAGACGAAGCCGGACGTTGGGTAATGACCGAAAAGGTCGGTTCTCTGGAAATCTGCGATGCCGACCTGGTGCTGCTGTCGATGGGTTTCACGCAGCCGGTTCACAACGGATTGCTCGATGCACTCGGTGTTGAATACGACGTTCGCGGAAACGTGAAAGTGAATGCTAAAAAACAAACTTCAGTCGAACGGATATTTGCCTGCGGCGATGTGGAAGCCGGTGCCAGCCTGGTTGTCCGGGCCATCGAAGCCGGAAAGATTGCCGCAGCCCAGGTCGACGAATTCCTTTCGGTCGATTAAATTTGATTATTGAGATAACGCGATCGAGGCCGTCTCCGGAATATCGGAGGCGGCCTTTTGCATTCCGGCGCCACCCGGAACCAGCCTGGAACTGCTTGGCAGCAATTCTTTGCCACACAAATACAATTCCGGCTAATTGAGGTCTCTGTAAAATTGTACAGAAAAATCAGGGCTGCTGTTTGGGTTGCATACTGGCCAGAGTTTTGGACTTGTCGGCGCTTCCGGCCGATGATCCGAAGTAATAGGAGTAAATTTGAGTGAGAACGGCGCTTAACACACCAAGGATGTACATGACGATGTCTTTGCTTTCGCTTTTGATGATTTGCGGAGAGAAAATAAGCACGTAAAACAGCGCCAGAACGATCAGGATTGTGCCAAGGGCCATCATTGGCATCAGGTCGCGGTTTAGTCTGGTGGTGTTGGCTGTATTGAGCATTTGTATTTCGCGCTGGCGGGCATTGCCCATGTCTCCCAAAATCATTTGCTGTTCTTCGAGTGAGAGTTTTTTCAGATCGAGCTGAAACTGCATTTCCGATTTCCGGATTTCGTTTTCGAGCTGCATTTTTTCTTCCTTGGTGGTCACCACGTTATCGAGCACTTTGCCTACCGAATCGACAAGCGTATTGGCTCCTCCTGAAAATAAATCTTTTAAAAGTCCCATATTTTTTGATTTGCGATTTAGTTATTTACGATTGACTAATTAACCCCAAAAGCCAACTGAAGCTTTAGAAGGTAAATAGTAAATGATCTAATTGTAAATTAATCAGGCGTTTTCGCCTAATGCGCGAATGACCCATCCGTAGAAGTATTTTCGGCTGGTTGGCCGTTTTTTTACGATGTTCACGTATCGGGCAATCTTAGCAACAGTGAAAGCAGCCAGAAAGTGTTCGGTGTCAAAGGCATTGATTTTATCAATCGATTCCTGACCGATGACCCCATCAGTTTTGGTCTCCACTACCAGCTGTGCCAGCGAAGCACTGGTTCCCACTCCGGCATTCACTGCAAAATCGAAAATCGATTCGGCAACTTTTTGGTCGGTAATGTTATCGCCTTTCACCCTGTCCCAGAAATTAACACGGTAGAAGTCGGCGATAGCTTCCTGCAGTTCGGCATCTTTGTCCAGATTTCCCGGAAAACCTGCCTGGCGTTTCAGCATGTCGATGGTTGGCCAGCCATCCCATTTGCTGTGAATTTTGCGGGCTACACCCTTATAGGTTTCGCCTCCCGGATCATCCGG
>JAEUSS010000557.1 GCA_016788685.1 Prolixibacteraceae bacterium
GAGAAAGATCCGGAACTGCGCCTGTTCGCTGAAGATGTGAACATTGCCTTCCGGGAAATAAAACTGGAGCAGCACAAAAACATGCCTGAAATTTCATTTAGTTACGGCTACGAAAAGACACCGGAAGTACGGTATGCCGGCCCGGGCGCCTCGTTGACCATTCCGCTGTGGCAAAATAAAAATAAGGTGAAACTGGCACGCTCCAACTGGGAGTTTTCTCAAGCACGCCTGGAGGAAGAAACACTGGCCCGCGAAACGGAAATCCGCGAAAAAGCAGATCAGCTTCTTATCCTGAAAACGAGCATGAACGAAATGAGGAATACGCTGGCAGGCACAAATTCGCCCGAGTTGCTTGCCAAAGCCATGAATGCCGGCGAGATTTCGGTGATCAGCTACCTCAATGAGATTCAGTTCTATTACCAAATCCGGGAAGAGTTGCTTGATCTGGAACAGAATTATTATCTGCTTCTGGCTGATTTAAACCGGATCAGGCTGTGAGATAATGCCCCAAACCGCCCGGCACGGGCAAAGTTACGGGTTCAGCTCAAATAAAACTGCTCCGATAATTTCAATATTATCGGAGCAGTACTATATATATAAGGTATAATCACCATCAACCGGCCAGACAAAGCATATCACCCTGCTGGTTTACATTAATACTCTTCATCTTCCTGAAGCAGTATTTCTTCGATTACTCTGGGGTAATGCTGATATTCCAGTTCGTGAACCCGGGCAGCAAGGGTCTCCGGAGTATCGCCGGAAACAATCGGGCAGGTCGCCTGAAAAATAATCTTTCCCTTATCGTAGTCCTGATTCACCTGATGAATGGTAATTCCTGACTCTTTGTCTTTTGAAGCAAGCACAGCTTTGTGAACATTCGCGCCGTACATTCCTTTGCCGCCGTATTTGGGCAACAAAGCCGGATGTATATTTATAACCGTGAACAATTCGGTCAGGTTGCGCGGAACCAGCCAAAGAAACCCGGCAAGTACAATCATATCAATACGGTGATCGTAAAGCCTGTCCAGAATTTCGTTGCTGCGGTAAAACTCTTCCTGCTCGAAGGTAAAGGTTTCAATCCCCAGTTTCTCGGCCCTGATCAATGCGTAGGCATTCTCGTTATTCGACCAAAGTGAGTCGACAACGATATCTTTACTGGTTGAGAAATACTCGATTATCCTTTGGGCATTAGTTCCGGAGCCAGAGGCAAAGATGGCAATTCGTTTCATTTAATGTTCTGTTTATAGATTTATGCTTAATGGAATTTTAGAATAAAAGGTTCAAATATAGATCAGCTAACCAGATCATTCAGTCTTTATTCATCCATTTAATTCATTTTTTGTTTGAAATATCAGGGGTAAATTTATTACTTTGCAGCGAATTTTTTGAAACAATTTTAATATTAACCAAAAATTAGAGTTATGTCTGACGTTGCAGCAAAAGTAAAAGCAATTATTGTTGACAAATTAGGTGTGGATGAAAGCGAAGTTACCAACGAAGCATCATTCACCAATGACCTTGGTGCTGATTCACTTGACACAGTTGAATTGATCATGGAATTCGAGAAAGAATTTGATTTGGCTATTCCGGATGATCAGGCTGAAAAAATCTCAACAGTAGGTGAAGCGATCTCGCACATCGAAGCAAATTTGAAATAATAATAACAAAACGACATTTATGGAATTTAAACGGGTAGTTGTTACTGGTCTTGGAACTGTAAACCCGCTTGGTAATTCTATCGAGGAATTCTGGGATGGCTTAAAAAATGGGAAAAGCGGCGCAGGCCCAATTACCCATTTTGATGCTTCAACACACAAAACCACCTTTGCCTGCGAACTGAAGAATTTCGATCCTTCAATTTACGTAGATAAAAAAGAAATCAGGAAACATGATCCCTTTACTTTGTATGCGTATGCTTCTGCTGCGCAGGCAATGGAAGATTCAGGTCTTGATCTCGAAAAACTCAACAAAGACAGAGCTGGAATTGTGTGGGGTGCCGGTATTGGAGGATTACAAACCTTCTTTGAAGAAACACTGAATTACAAAAACGAGATGCCTCGTTATTCTCCTTTCTTCATTCCAAAAATGATTGCCAACATTGCAAGTGGTCTTCTTTCAATCCGCTACGGATTCAGAGGCCCTAATTTCACCACCGTAACCGCATGCGCTTCTGCTTCTCACGCCCTCATCGAAGCAATGAACTACATCCGTATGGGTAAGGTCGATGTATTTATCGCCGGTGGTTCTGAAGCAGCCATCAACCCTGCAGGTCTGGCTGGATTTAATTCTATGCGGGCCCTATCTACCCGAAATGATGATCCTTTAACCGCTTCACGTCCTTTTGATCTGGATCGCGATGGATTTGTTATGGGAGAAGGTTCGGGAGCCCTTATTCTGGAAGAATATGAGCACGCCGTAAAACGTGGTGCAAAAATTTACGCAGAACTGGCTGGTGGAGGCATGTCAGCCGACGCATACCACATGGTTGCTCCGGATCCTGAATCAGGAGGTGCAAACTTGTGTATGAAATGGGCTTTGGAAGATGCGGGAATGAACACCGAAGATATTGATTACATCAATGTTCACGGAACTTCGACTCCTCTTGGAGACATCGCTGAACCACAAGCCATCCAGAAATGTTTTGGACACCATGCTTATAATCTGAGCATCAGTGCAACCAAATCAATGACTGGTCACCTGTTGGGAGCTGCCGGAGCAGTAGAGGCAATCGCTTCTATCCTGGCAATTCAAGATGGTATCATACCGCCTACCATTAATCACTTTACCGACGATCCTGAGATTGACCAAAAGCTCGATTTCACTTATAATGTCGCAAAAGAACGAAAAATCAAAACTGCTTTAAGCAACACTTTTGGTTTTGGTGGGCACAATGCTTCTGTTATTTTCAAGAAAATTTAATACAAGTGATACGAACCATCGTTCAAAGAATAAAACTCTTTTCTTCTTCTAGAAAAGAGTTTTATTTGTTTTTAAAATCATTACTGGGATTTTACCCCACCAACCTGCGGGTGTACGATATCGCAGTAATTCACAAGTCGGCTTCCAAACTCGACTCTCAGGGACATTACATTAATAATGAAAGACTTGAATACCTTGGCGATGCGATCTTAGGCGCAGCGATCGCCGACTTTTTATACAACCGCTTCCCCGGGCAGGACGAAGGTTACCTGACCCAAATGCGTTCGAAGCTGGTAAACCGCGCCTTTCTGACTCAACTCACCTACCAGATCGGACTGAATCATTACATCCAGTCGAACACCACTTCAACCATCGAATCGAGCCACATTTACGGCGACACCCTTGAAGCGCTCATCGGCGCCATTTATCTGGACAAAGGTTATCCGGAAGCCAAAAAGTTCATCACCCGAAAGTTGCTGAATAACTATGTCAATCTGGCTGAAGTGCAGAACACAAATACCAATTACAAAAGCCAGCTGATTGAATGGTCGCAGAAAAATAAAAAAGCCGTTTCGTTTGACACTTCCGACGAGACCAAAAACGACGGCAAGCAACCCTGGTTCATCGCCACCATAGAAGTTGACAATGAGCTGCTTGGCAAAGGTTCAGGAACATCAAAAAAAGAAGCTCAGCAAAACGCCTCGAAAGTTGCGCTCGACAAAATCAAAACACTTTATTCAGATTCAGCTTCGCCGGAATAACACCGTAACCCGGCCCGGATTCAGGTTAAAAGTTTAATTTTACGTTACTGTTCAAACCGCGAAACCTTCGGTATTTAGCGCAGAAAAACCTGTGTTAAATATTGTTAAGTGGTTATAATCAGTATTTTTTAAAATTTATCTTTGTAGCATGAGTAGAAGGGTTATTATAACATTGATCGTCTTAATGATTTTGGTAATGACCAGTTTAATCCTGGTTCAGGTTTATTCGATTTTCAGGGCACTGGAATTAAAAGAGGAACAATTTGATGCTGCGGTGAGTAGTGCGTTGGATAAAGTGACCAACCGCCTGGAACTGGAAGAAGCTTCGGCCCTGGCCGAATTAACCAAAGATGTTTCGACACAACGCAGCAACGGCATCTTTCCCGGCAACAACCCTCGCTCTGTTTCAGGAGCACTAAACCATCAAAGCTCCAAACTTTCCATTTTACATTCGCAACAGGCCTCCGGATACATTTACAGCGAAGAATTAACCATTAACTACTCCGCCCCAAGAACGGAAGAACAGAAGGAACGGGGAAGGCCCGGAGATTTTCCGAACGCATTCGACATTATCCACGAAAAAGATGGCTATGTCCGCCAGCAATATGAAGACAAGCTGAATCAGCGGGCACGCATGCTCGAAATTACCCAATATGCGGTCCTCCTGTCCAACCTTCCGATTGAACAACGGATTGAGACCAGCACGCTCGGACGGGCCATAAAAACTGAGCTAAAGAAACAAGGCATCAACCTGGACTTCAGGTATGCGGTCAAAAGCTTTTCGAGAGGCGAAGAACGTTTTGTCTTCGGAGACCGAAATTACAACCCCAAACAACAAAAGCACTACAAAACTCTGCTGTTTCCCAACGACCTTGAAGAATTGAAAAAGCCCAACTGGCTCTATCTTTACTTCCCGAAACAAGATACTTTTTTACTGAAAGCCACGGGCTTTTTGGTCATTCCATCCTTTGTACTCACGGCCATGCTAATCGGGATCTTTGTGTTTACAATCCTGATTATTTTGAGGCAGAAAAAACTGTCGAACATTAAAAATGACTTCATCAACAACATGACACACGAGCTGAAAACGCCGATTTCGACGATTTCGCTGGCCAGCCAGATGTTGCGCGACAATACCGTTACCAATACTCCCAAAACCATTGAGCACATCTCCGGAATTATTTATCAGGAAAGCAAACGCTTAACTACCCAAGTTGAGAAAGTACTGCAAATGGCCGTCTTTAACGAAGGAAAACTGAAGCTAAAATTCAAGGAAGTTAACATGAATACCCTGATCAACTCGGTTGTTCTGAACTTCGAGCTCCGGGTTAAATCAAAAAACGGCGAATTAACTTCGGACCTGAAAGCCGACCCTGCAATTATAAAAGGTGACGAAGTACACATTACCAATGTTTTGTTTAACTTGCTTGACAATGCCGTAAAATACAGTAAAGACGAACCGAAAATCATCATATCGAGCGAATTGAAAGATAATTTCCTGGTCATTTCAGTAAAAGATCACGGAATTGGAATACAAAGTGAACATGTTGGCCAGATTTTTGAGCGCTTTTACCGCGTGCCCACCGGCAACGTTCACGATGTAAAAGGATTCGGACTTGGACTAAGTTATGTCAAGAAAATTGTTGAAGCCCACAAGGGTAAAATAAAAGTGGAGAGTGCACTGAATAAAGGAACCAAATTCATGATATATTTTCCGATAAACGCAGAAGAACATGGAAAAAAAAGTTAAATTGCTGTTAGCCGAGGACGATGAAAACCTCGGATTATTGCTCAAAGAATATCTGATTGCCAAAGGATATGAAACCGATTTATATCCCGACGGAGAAGCAGCCTATAAAGGATTTACAAAAAATCAGACTTACAGCCTCTGTATTCTGGATATCATGATGCCAAAAAAAGACGGAATTTCTCTGGCAAAAGATATCCGGCTACTGAACATGGACATCCCAATCATATTTCTGACAGCCAAAAATATGAAGGAAGATGTGCTGGAAGGGTTCAAAATAGGCGCTGATGATTACATCACCAAACCGTTCAGCATGGAAGAGCTGATCTTCCGCATCGAAGCCATCATGCGCCGGGTCAGTCAGGACACCAACTCGCATGAAGATGCTGTTTACAAACTCGGAATCTACACCTTCGATTCGCGCAAGCAAATCCTTACCGGCGGCGAGGAAGAGGTGAAGCTGACCACCAAGGAGGCCGAACTTTTACGTTTGCTTTGTAACAATGCCAACAAAGTGCTGGAACGGAATTTTGCGCTGAAAACCATCTGGATCGACGACAATTATTTCAATGCCCGCAGTATGGATGTCTACATTACCAAACTCCGGAAACACCTGAAAGACGATCCCAAAGTTGAAATTATCAATGTTCACGGTAAAGGCTACAAACTGATACTCTAGTTTGAAGCTAATCTCAAATATGAAAAAAATCCTGCAGGAATGCGGGATTTTTTTATTTCGCCGACACCACACACCGAAAACCCGTGTGGTTTAACCCGGTATCCCAGCTGGTTTTCATGCGGGCACCGATCCTAAAGCCGGAACAGTACTGATCGTTACATAAAAACGAGCCTCCGCGGGTTACTTTCTTCCGGGCAAAAGGTTCGTCCGGATCAAATGGATCTTCAGGTCCTTGAGGATTAACAACCATCCCCTTGGCTGCACAATCAGCATAGTAACCGGCTGTATACCAATCCGACACCCATTCCCAAACATTTCCGGCCATATCGTATAGTCCGTATGGATTTGGTGCAAACTGACAGACCGGAGCAGCCCCAACATATCCGTCCAGAGCTGTATTTTTATTCGGAAAGTTTCCATCCCAGGCATTGGCTTTCTTTTTCCCTTTGTTAATCAGCTCACTTCCCCAGGGATAAATGGCAGTTGATTGTCCTCCCCGGGCAGCAAATTCCCATTCAGCCTCTGTGGGCAAGCGCTTTCCGGCCCAGCGACAGTATGCGGCTGCATCTTCCCAGGAAACCTGAACCACCGGAAAATCATCTTTGCCTTCCAGACTGCTGCCTGGTCCTTCGGGATGCTTCCAATCGGCACCCGCAACCCACTTCCACCACACATACGGATTATCGAGTGATACCGGATGATTCGGAGGAGTAAAAACCAATGATGCAGCCACCAGCAGGTCGTCTGCGGGTTTGGGAGTTCCGGGAGGAACCTGTTTTTTCAGCTCTTCCCAATCCGGTTTTTTCTCGGCTGTTGTTACATAACCGGTGGCATCTACAAAAGCTTTAAACTGGCGGTTGGTCACTTCATGCACATCGATATAAAACGACGATACTTCTATCCGGTGTTTCGGAAACTCATCCGG
>JAEUSS010000569.1 GCA_016788685.1 Prolixibacteraceae bacterium
CCTCTTCCCATTCCGAACAGAGAAGTTAAGACCGCCAGCGCCGATGGTACTGCACACCAGTGTGGGAGAGTAGGTCGTCGCCATTCTTTAGAAACTCCATTCCTTAATTGGGATGGAGTTTTTTTGTTTCAGTACGCCACCCTTCCGCCCAACGGAGGACAAGCAAGCATAGGAAAGCCCCCGGAAGCTTACCTCGTTCAAATCGAACGCGATAATCCATTCCGGGGGTTTTCATTATCTGTCGTCGTTCATCCGCAAGGCTGAAATTCTGGTGTTGCGGATGCCGTGCGGCCAATCAATCGGGATTGCTGAGCGTTATTTTCAGCGGGAGCCCGCGTTATTTGATTTCGACCAGGTCGAATGGCTCCATCATGCCGTAA
The DNA here is from genome assembly GCA_016788685.1 of Prolixibacteraceae bacterium. Taxonomy (GTDB): domain Bacteria; phylum Bacteroidota; class Bacteroidia; order Bacteroidales; family Prolixibacteraceae; genus Aquipluma. The sequence goes on from JAEUSS010000569.1 coordinate 381, forward strand.
TCCATCAGGAAATATTCGGAGGCTGCGGGGATTTTTTCCGGAGCATTGTTCCACGATCCGGGGCCAAAAATCCATCCGTCGTTCTTTTGGTAGAAGAATCCGAAAGTATTTTTCAGGCTGCCGGTTATTTTCACGGTGATTTCGTTGGTGCCTTCGTTCAGGAGCGGAGTTACATCGAGCTCGTTGGGTTGCCAGGCAATCAATCCGGCCGGCTGCCCGTTGATTTGCACTTCGGCAACCGAGCCATTCCATTGGTTCAGTTTCACTTTATAGGCAGCTCCGGAAGTTTTGGCAAGGCTGAAGGTTTGGGTGTATGCCACTTTCTGCGAATAGAAAGGCATTCCGGCCTCGCGCCACGAACCCAGGGAGCTGAGGTCGCCGGCGGTGATGGCGAATTGTTGTGGTGCCGGTTTTACCAGGAAGTCGCCCAGGAGGTAAACCGGAGTGAGTTCGGCCAGCACGTGCATTCGGGGTGCTTTCAGGGTCAGTGTGTTTTTGCCTGGTTTCAGGAATGGGCCAACGGCAAACTGGGGGAAACTTTTGTCGATCCAGTAGCTGCCTTCGGTTTTCGGGATTTCGTTGCCGTTGATGCTCACGGTCCACAATTCGGGGCGTTCGACCACCGCGCGGATGGTTTTGAGGGTAGCCGCATTGACTTCCGGAGTAATGGTGAAATGGTAGCTGGCTTCGAATCCGGAATCGGCTTTAAACAAACTGTCGAGCTCCAGGTAATTCTTTTTATACTGAATTTTATGCTGCCAGGGATTACCCATCGGCACACCGTTTTCGTTGAACAGGCCAATGAGCGCCTTCATGAAATAGACGTTGCGTTTGTGCGAGCCGGCAGTTTTCAGGTCGAGGTAGTTTACCATCAGCACATTGTCCGATTCGCGTTTGACGGTAAGCGGGCCTGTGGCAGTCACTGTGGTTTCGGTTCCGGAGGGCGGTGTCAACTGCGGTTCGCCGGGGTTTTTGGAGCTTACTGTAAACAACGCACTTCCGGCCTGTTCCAGGTCGACACGGAAGGACACTTTGCCGTTGGAGGCCTGTGCCGGATAGCTGTATACTTTTCCGGAGACTAAATCGAGTTTCGAGACGTACCGGCCCTCGGCGGTTATTTCGGCTGCTGCTTTTTTCGTTGGGTGCGAATTGACCACGAACAGAACCTGCCCGTCATCCAGCATTCGGCGCTGGTGATACAGCATGCCGTTTTTGGTCAGGTCGTTCAGGCTAAAATCGTTGCGGTTGAGCAGGTTCAGGGCAGCGGCATCGGTCAGGTTTTCGGCGGTGACCCAGTTTGAGCCCGCTTTGCTGATCAGGTCGTTGACTGCGGCCGAAGTTTCGCCGTTGAGCAATGGAATGTCTTTCCGGAAGGCGAGAACCTTTCCGCCGTTATCCAGGAATTTTTGTAACAGGCTGAAGGTAATCTGGTCGATGTTTTCCATTTCCGCCGGAATAACCACCAGCGAGTAGTCGCGCTGACCTACCTGAAGTGTTTTGCCCTTTACGCTGCCGAGTTCTTTCAGTACATTTTCCGAACCCAGGTCGTATTCGAGGTGCTGCTGCTCCAGGCGGTAAACAAAGTTTTTAAATCCGTCGCGAATGGTATTGATGGCCGGGTTTGCATTTTTCCGCGAGAAATACATCCAGGCGGAGGTGTTGGGCTGAAGCACCAGCGTTTGGTTAATTTGCTGACCGGACGACATGGCCATGCTGATGCGGCCAATGTAGTCGCCCATCAGTTTGTAATGCTCCCACCAGGGTTCGTGGTACGAGAAGGAAGGCGGATAATCGAATTTGCGCACTCCGTTGAGTGAATAGAAAGAGAGGTGCTGATTCACAAAGTTAACGCCCATCACCACTTCCCAATCGACCAGACGTTTCTGGGTTTCGAAGTTCATTTCCCAGCCGCCGCCACCGTAAGTTTCGCTCAGGGTGCGTGTCCATCCCGCCTGATTGGCCGCGCTCAGCAATTCGCGGACGGCGCGGTCGTTGCCGAACTGGCCGCCCAGTCCGGCCGTGTCGAGGCGGTTTCCGAGCATGTCAACGCCCGGCATCTGGTGCCAGATGTAGAAAGCCGCTTCATCGAATCCGTGAGTGGGTTCGGGCCAGCCGTGTTCCCAGTAATGCCCGGTCCATTTCAGATTTTTTTCGCTGCAGTATTTGCTCCACGGTTTGGCCCAGCGGTCGATAAACAGTTCGAGAATCAATCCGTAATAATCGTGGCGTACCTTTTTCCAGTTTCCGGTTTCTTCAATTAACGCAGGCAGGTTGACTTTCAGGTCGTAGCCCCACCGTTGCTGAAAAGCCTCCCACAAATCGGGAGTCCAGCGCAACATGGTTCCTCTGACCATTGTTGCTTCGAGGTTGGGTTCGTCGGTAAATATTCCCGGAAGCGTTTTGCCGAAGTCGGCGCTGTTTTTTTCGTAGCCTTTGGTCATGGTGAGTTCCATGAATTTTTCGGTAACACCCGGATAAAGCAGGTCGACATACGAAAAGCCGCCGTACCAGGGCGATTTGCCCGGGTAGGTTTTCCGGAAGATGTAATAGGTTCCCTGCTGTCCTTTTTCCTGACCGGCTGTTGCGGTAATGTCGGTGAAGCCGGAATCGGTTTTTTTCAGGATCACCTCAATGGTATCAGAAAGCTGTACATTCAGTGTTTCCTGAATTTCCATACTCAGGCCGGTGCCATGTTTGTACGAGTCGGGCATTTCGGCCGGAACATGTCCGCCGGCAAAACCCGACGGATACGAATTTTCGTCGTAAATCCAGACTTTCATGCCGAGTTCTTTTCCTTTCTGAACGGTGTAACCGAACAGGCTGAACCAGTCGTCGGAAAGGTACTCGGTGAGCAAACCGGGACGGGGATGGACAAACACACCGCCAATTCCGGCTTTTTTAAATTCATTCATCTGGAAGTCGATTCCTTCTTTGGAAATCTGTTCGTTCCAGTCCCAAAGCGGAGCGCTCCGGTATTCCGAAGGCGGGTCGGCAAACAGTTGTTTCAGCTCAACCGAAGAATGAATGCCTTCTTTCGGCTGTTTCGGAGTACAGGCAAAAGCAATTGCAATTGTCAGGACGACTCCGAGAATTACAGGAATTTGATTTTTTTTCATGGTCGCGTATCGTTTAGTTGGTTTAGGAGCCCCCAGAATCCCCAAACGGGGACTTCAGGCCGTATATACTTGTAAAACTTTCTCTCTGATCACTATATCTTTCGCAAGCCACTGTTTAAGTTTCTTCGTCCCCGAAACGGAGGTGAGGAAGAGGCTTATTAGCAAATCGTTACCACTTCGATTCCTATTATTTGTCCGAGTTTTTCAATTTTCCCGGCGATGTGTCCGACTCCAATGGCACAATGGTGGGCAGGTCCCTGTTTCGACCATTCGTTCATGAAGCGTTTCGCGCCCACCGAAAAGCGGTATCGGCTGTTGGTATTTCCGATTTCAAGCACTGGTCCGGGCACCGATTCGCCTTCGGCTACCAAAAGGAACACGCCGTCGTTGTTTTCGACGACTGACAATAAGGTAACCGGCCCGTGTTTCACCGACATCTGGATCGACAAGCCTTTTCCCGGTTTCCCGTGGTAGACGGGCAGCGGCACCAGTTTTACCCGACCTTCGGCGATGGCAAAATGTGCAGGCCCGTCGTGTCCCAACATGATCACATCGTCTTTGAAGTCCATCAGATAGAACTCGGAGAATGAACCTCCGGCGCCGAATCCGGCCATGATTTTCATGGCTTGCGCATTCTTCACTTCGCATTCGCCAGCCACCGGAATATTTTTGCCCGTCAGCAACGTATTTCCGGCAATGACCGAGGTTGCGATATCTTCGTAGTCGTTGCCCGGCTGGCCTTCGTAGTAATAAGCTACCGAGCCCAGGTCGCGGTTTTTAACCAGTTTATCCAGAGCCACAGAAGTACGGGCGGCACGTTCAGTCTCGGAGGTTTCACATTCGGGAGCCACCTCGAAGGCGGTGTTAAACTCCTGAATTTTAGCTTGAACTTCGTCATCGGTAGCTTCGTCGCGGTATTTTTTCAGTTCGCACATTTCGAGCAACTCGAAGTGGGTTCCGAATACGGCCGACTGTTTGGTCAGGTCGGTGTAAACATCCAGCATTCCGCAGTAATAATGACCCAGAACGCCCATGCGGTTGTTGCGGATGGCCGCCGCTACCCTTGCGGCTTCGGTCCAGGCTTCGATTTCGGTCCAGGCTTCTTCGTCCTGAAGGTAACCCGTTACAAAATCATATTGAATTCCGGAGCGGTTGAACACGCTGGCAATTTCGGGAACCGAGCAAGCCTGGCAATGTTCGAGCCACTTTCCGGTCATTTTGCCGCGGTCGCCCAGGCGGTTGAAAGCCTCATAATCCAGTTCGGCCACCGGCTGAAGGTTTAATATCACCACCGGAACTTTGAGTTTTTGCGCTACCGGCAACACGGTTGATGACAAGGCATAAGTTGAAACGTACAAAAACACGATCTCCACATCCTGACTTTTCAAAAAATCAGCCGCTTCACGCGCTTTGACCGGATTGTCAACCATTCCGGCATCAGCCACTTCAACGCCCAGGGCGGCAATGCGGTTTTTGATCTGTTCCTGATACGCTTTCAGGTTATTGAGCAATCCGTCGAATTGTGCCCAATAGGTATCGAGCCCGATTCCAAATAATCCTACTTTGGTCATATCATCGTTTAAAGTTATTTTATCATCTGTTTTTTGCGGTCAATCATTCCGGATTACCGCGCCCAAACCCGCTTCTGTTCCGCGGAAGGGGATTTACTTAATTTCAAACCCGTAATCTCCGGAAGCGAGCTGAATTACTTTCCGACCGTTTTCTTCGCGGATCAGTTTAATTTCTTTCACCGCGGCGATGTCTCTTCCTCCTTCTGTTATTGCAGAACCGGTGGCGGCAGGAAGGTAGACTATGGCAGTTGTATTGGGCGGAATGGTAATATTCATCCTGACTGAAGCCCCTGATTTTTCCCATTCCGAACGGATTTCTCCGTAAGGCGATTGGTAACTGGCTTTTACCCAGGTCAGATCGCCGACCATTTCGGGCTTGATGACGATTTCTTTGTAGGCTACAGAGGTTTTGCTTTGGCCGATACCGCCCAGTCCGGCATAAAACCAATCCATCAGGTGCCCCAGCATCAGGTGATTGTTCGACACGTTTTCCAGGGCAGGCCATGATTCGGTGAGCGCTGTGGCTCCCTTCTTAAGCTGGAAGCCGTAACCGGGGACATCGTCGCGGGCATTCATTTCGAAGAGCAGCTGTGACTTTCCGCCGTTGGTAAGTGCTTCCACCAGGTAGCGAAAACCGACATCGCCTGCAGTCAACGGTTTCCCTTGAGCACGGATTGAATCTTCGAGGTTTTGCATGACTTTGGCTTTATATTGCTCGTCAACCAAACCAACACACCAGGGCATCGCCATTGCAGTTTGACTTCCGGTTGAAATAACACCGGTTTCAGGATTGAAAAATCTGGCGTTGAAGGCTGTCTTTATTTCGCTGGCCCAGGAAGCCATTCGGTTTTGTTCATCGGTTTTTTTCAGGATTGAAGCCATTTCAGACAACAGCTTTACATCGTAATAATAAATGGATGTTGCTGTCAGTGCTTTCGGGGTCAACTGTGCTTCTCCGGGTTGTCTGGGACCATAGTCGAACCAGTCGCCCAGGCCGTGCGACACGATGTGACCATCGGATTTGCTTTTGAGGTATTCCGCGTAGCGAACCATCATTGGCCAGGCTTTTTCCATAATCGAAGCATCGCCGTACCACTGGTAGATGAGCCATGGCAGGATAACTGCTGCGCTTCCCCATTCCGGCGAATCGCGGAAACCGCCGCCAAATTCAACGTATTCGGGGGCAATGTCGGGTACCAGGCCGTTTTCGAGCTGAGATTCCATCATGTCGTTTACCTGTTTCACGTAGAGTTGGTACAGGTTGAAGTTGAAATGAACCGCGCTGCCCATCAGGAAAGTTTGTTCGAGCCAGCCAAGCTTTTCGCGGTGAGGGCAATCGGTAAGTACACTTTGCAGGTTGCTTTTGATTCCCCAGTTGATCAGGTTGAACGTGCGGTTGAACAGGTCGTTCGAGCAGGAGAACGTTCCGGCAGAAGGAGTTGAGTTACGGTTGTGCAGCAACTTCAGGCTGATCACCCGGGCCGTTTCTTTCTCCGTATTTTCCGAAGCGGGGACAGCGCCTTCCACCTTTACGTAGCGGAATCCGTAGTAGGTGAACAGCGGTTTCCAGGTTTCTTCGCCATCGCCTTTCAGGGTGTACGAAAACGAAAACGGCGAACCCGATGCCGATTGGTTGGGTTGGTTTTCTGCGGTAATCAGTTCAGAAGGAATCAGCCGCACCACTTGTCCCTTTTTTCCTTTTACCTTAAGCTCAACGATTCCCGAAGCATTTTGCGCAAAATCGTACAGGTACGCGCCGTCATTGAGTTTGGTCATGCTTTGGGGCGAAAACGACTCTTTTATCTCGAGCGGATAATCTTTTTCTTCCGTTAGTTTTCCGGAGGGAGGAGTGACCAGCACTGCATTTTGCCACAACTGTTCGTCAAAACCGGTTTTGTTCCAGCCCGGTTGTTCGAGTTGGGCATCGTAATCTTCGCCGCCATAAATACTGGTATAAGTAATGGGCGAGGGGGCAGTTTTCCAATCCTGATCGGTGACCAGAATCTGTTCCGTTCCGTCGGTAAAGCGGATACGCAGCTGCCCGATCAGCATCGGGTTTCCCCAGGCAATAACCAGTTTGCGGTAACGTTCGCGGTTGATGTTGTAAAAACCGTTGCCAACCACTGCGCCGATCGCATTTTTGCCTTGCTGAAGCATAGAGGTTACATCATAAGAATTGTAAAAAACAGTTTTGTTATAGTTCGTCCAGCCCGGAGCCAGAAAACTGTTTCCGACTTTTTGCCCGTTGACGGAGGCCTCGTAATGCCCCAATCCGGAAATGTACAGCGTAGCTTCTTTAATTTTTTTGTTCACATCAAACTCTTTTCTGAACAGAGGAACCACGGGGCGGTCTGCACATTTGTCGCCCAGATGATCGCCGCTTCCGTGAATGCCCGGAACCATTCTTTTTTCGGCAGGCAACTCTTTATATCCGATCCATTTTGCATTCTGCCATTCGGCTTCTGAGAGCAGACCAGTGTGAAATGAGGCAGTTTCACTCCATTCGGATTCCTGGTTGTCCTGGTTCCATACTTTTACTTTCCAGAAATAGGTTTGTGCCGGTTTTAATTCGGGTGATGAAACTGTCACCAAAACCGATTGAGATGAATTTATTTTTCCGGAGTCCCAGACATTTTCGTTTGTACTCTTCAGGTCTTCCGGAGTTTTGGCTATCCGAATCCGGTAAGCTGATTGCGACAGATTTCGCTGATCGGAATGGAGCTGCCAGCTGAACAAAGGTGTATGATTGACTGAGGTGCTCAGATTTTGAAGACTCAGGGGCGCTTTTTTATTTGAAGCGCAGGCAAGCAGAACAAAAAGTAAGGCGACAAAAAATAAGTTGTTTTTCATTGGTATCGTTAGGGTTATTGTTTCAACTAAGAACATCAGGATAAATCTGGGAGTATTTTGACACTTTTATCCGGATATGCTGATTTGCTGATGGCGCAAGTTATTAATATATTAGCTGAATAAATATTTTAATATTGACCGAAAGACTTTGTTTTCTGACACAACGAACCTATTATGCAACATACCCCCAGTTCTGAAATCCGATACATTACCTTTCATGAGAAAGATGATTCCTGGCGTTTGAAGGTGAATACGGTTGGCTTCGAGTCAATCCCTGTTTATTCGGCCTACCCGACCAGCGGCCATCCGCAGGGCTACAGTTTCGATTTTGAACGGGGCCGTGTTCTTCAGGAGTTTCAGCTAGTGTATATCACCAAGGGCAAGGGGCAGTTCGCTTCGGGCCATGCCCCGGCCGGCGAGGTGCCCGAAGGATCTGTTTTTGTTCTTTTCCCCAACGAATGGCATACCTACCGCCCCAGCGAGATTTCAGGCTGGGAAAGTTATTGGGTAGGTTTCTCGGGGAGTTTTGCCGATGGATTACTGGCCGGAAACCAGTTGCTGAAAAACAGTCCGGTACTCAACATCGGTTACGACGAAGAAATTGTAAGTCTCTATAAGAAGCTTCTGGAAGTCAGTAACAGCGAACGGCCCGGATATCAGCAATTATTGTCCGGAATTGTGATTCATCTGCTGGCCTATGTGTTTTATCGTGAGCGCGATAAAAACTGGAAAGACAAAGAAGTCCTGGCTAAAATTGATAAAGCGCGGCTGATAATCCGCGAAAAAATTAACACGCCCGTATCTCCTGAAGAACTTGCCGCTTCGCTAAACATGAGCTACACCTGGTTTCGCCGGATGTTCAGGCAATATACCGGTTTGGCCCCGGCTCAGTACATTGCACAACTGAAGATGCAAAAGGCCAAAGAATTACTTACCAGATCGGATAAAACTGTGAAGGAGATAGCTCTTGAACTGGGGTTTGAATCGATCGATTACTTCTCGACGGCATTCCGGAAACAAACGGGGCAAACCCCCACTCAATTCCGGTGGATGTGTCAGGGAAAACCGGACAACTGATCTGTTCGGCTTTGTTCTGTTCCTGAAATGCATGAGATGTGTCGCAGAACGCGCAGACATTGAACATGCATTTCAGGACAGGACATTCATTTTTTCCGGATTCTCTTCAGAATACGGGAGGGGGCGAACGCTAGTATGATTTATAAACCGAGTTCATCACGTTCAGGGTTTGCCTGATCCACACCCGGTAGCGGGTATCGCGCTCCCAGGTGTTTCCTGCCGAGCCAAAATCGCAGAAATGGATTTGTTGCGGAGCTTTAAATTCGCCCTCCAGATCGGTTCCCAGGACCAGCGGTGCTGTAAACGCCATCCACATCTGGGCGGGTTTTTCAGCCGGGGAGGTAAGAGCGACCACATTACCTTTATGCTGAATGATGGCCGTTTCGTCAACAAAACCATCCTTAAAGCGGGAGTCCCGGGCCAGCAAAACCGGTCCCC
>JAEUSS010000027.1 GCA_016788685.1 Prolixibacteraceae bacterium
AAAACCTCAAGGAAAGTTTCGAAAATATCAACCGCACGGTTGCCAATATTGAATCAGTGTCAGCTGAACTCAACCGCATCATGCAGGAAGGAAGGGTAAATTCCATTGTAACCAATGTCGACAGTATCTCCTTGTCAATCAAGCAAAACTCGGGTAAGATAACCAATATCATTAATAATTTGTCGTCATTGTCCGATTCTGTTTCGAAACTGAATATAAGTCCGGTATTTGCTGAGTTGAGCTCTTCTGTTGCAGGTCTCAATACAATTTTACAGAAACTGAATACAAAGGATAATTCGGCAGGCTTGCTGATTAACGACCCGTTGTTGTATCAAAATCTGAGCAATCTGGCGGGAAGTCTTGATCTGCTGATGAAAGATGTGAGAAATAATCCAAAGCGTTACGTGCATTTTTCGGCCTTTAACATCGGGAAAGACGTGTACATTACAGCCAAGCCGGGAACGCCTGATGAAAAAGGACAGGTCGTGTATAAAGTTCATCTGATTTCAAGTCCGGCTAAGCTATCGACTGAATCTGCATTTTTTAAGGGACTGGGGGTGATTGAAGAAATTAAAGTCAACGAAACTTATAATTATATGGCCGGTAAGTCGACCGATTTTGAGCAAATTTCTCAACTTCTTGAGGCTGCCCGGGTCAATTTTCCGGATGCCGGTTTAGTCGCATTTAAGAATGGGCGGAAGATCAAACTTGAAAAAGCAATCAAAAAACTAACAAATTAGTTAATAAACAATATTTAGAATTATTGTAAAACAGTCTGCATGCCTTTATTAGCAGGCGTTTATATCCGATGTTTTTATAATTAACTCATAATCAATACATTGGCCTCAAGAAAAAATATTTAACTTTTTTTTTATTTTTAATTGCCTGAGCCTTACAGCTCTTATATTTTTTTGATAAAAGTCAAGCCTAAATCCATTTTTTTTCTACAATTTTTTTCACAAAATTTGTTTTCAGGGAAAATATTCTGGGAGTATAGTTTTGTCAAATTTTTTTAATATCCTTTTCCAAAATGATCAATGATTATCGTTTGGTTTGGGATCGTTGTCTGTCAATAATTCGCGACAATGTTCCAAGCATTAGTTTTAAGACGTGGTTTGAACCAATTGTTCCTGTAAACCTGGATGAAGAAGTTTTAACAATTCAAGTACCGAGTCCGTTTTTTTACGAATACCTCGAAGAACAGTACATTGATTTATTAAGAAAGACACTTCGGAAAGAGCTTGGTACAGGTGCTAAGCTGGAATATGTAGTGGTGATGGGGAATAATCAAAGTACTTCTCAGCCATACACAATTAAGTACCCGACAAACAACAACAGCAAAATTCAGAATAAACCGATGAGTATTCCTTTGAAAAACGAAGGAAAACCATCGATCAAGAACCCTTTTATTATTCCCGGAATTCAGAAAATTCAGATCGATCCGCAATTAAGGCTTGATAATACTTTTGATAATTTCGTGGAAGGAGAATGTAACCGGTTGGCCCGCAGTGCAGGTTACGCGGTTTCTCAAAACCCAGGAGGAACAGCCTTTAATCCGTTGATGATTTACGGAAATTCAGGACTTGGTAAAACTCACCTGGCTCATGCAATCGGTATTGAAGTTAAAGAGCGTCACCCCGATAAAGTGGTTTTGTATGTCAATGCCAACAAATTTCAAACCCAGTTTACCGAGGCAACCCGTAACAACAACCGTAACGACTTCCTGAATTTTTATCAGATGATTGACGTGCTGATTCTGGACGATGTTCAGGAGTTTGCCGGAAAGGAAAAGACACAGGAAACATTCTTTCATATTTTCAATCACCTACACCAGAGCGGTAAACAGCTTATTTTGACATCGGATAAGCCGCCAATTGAGCTGAAAGGTCTTGAACAACGGCTTCTTTCCCGGTTTAAATGGGGTTTGACAGCGGATTTGTTACAGCCCAGTTTTGAGACCCGGATGGACATTCTGAGGCGTAAGACTTATAAGGATGGTATTGTTATTTCTGACGAAGTGTTGGAGTACATTGCTTCGCACATCACAAACAACATCAGGGAGCTTGAAGGAGCATTGGTTTCGCTGCTGGCGCAGTCAACGCTGAACAGAAAAGAAATTACCATAGAACTGGCCAGTGAAATGATTAACAAACTGGTAAAGAACTCGAAGCGTGAATTGTCGATCGATTATATAGCCAAAGTAGTTTGCGACTATTTCAATATGCCGGTAGATTCACTTCAGGCAAAAACCCGAAAGCGGGAAGTTGTTCAGGCACGCCAGTTAGCGATGTATTTTTCGAAGAACATGACCAAGTCGTCGCTGGCCTCCATTGGTTCGCAAATCGGGAATAAAGATCACGCCACGGTGCTTCATGCCTGTAAAACGGTAAATAACCTGAAAGAAACCGACAAAACTTTTAAGGTTTGTGTCGATGAAATAGAGAAAAAACTGAAACTATAAAATCCGAAAGCAGGTCATTGAGATCTGCTTTTTTTTCGGGTAAAATCTGACCGGATGATTTATCTCTTGCTTAGTATCCTTTCGTCATCTGTAATTTTTATCACATTCAAAATTACCGATCGATTCAAAACCGGGTTGGTTAAGCTCATCACCGTTAATTATCTTGTTGCGGCTTTGCTCGGATTCAGCTTCAACCGCTACCCGATTTCTGTCTGGAATGCGGTAACCTCACCGTGGATGCCCTTTGCCTTACTGGTCGGAGTTTCATTTATCCTGATGTTCTTCCTGATTGGTTATTCAACGCGGGTTTCAGGAGTTGCAGTAACAACAATTGCCGGAAAAGTGTCGATGGTTATTCCGATTTTGTTTTCTGTTCTCTATTTCTCCGAAAAGAATACCGTGTTGAAAACTTTCGGACTCGTTTTTGCAGTTCTCGGCGTTTTCCTGACAAGTTTCCGGCCAGTCAGCAAAAAGAACGGACTTTTGCTGATTCTTCTTCCTGTTGGCATTTTCCTGGGCTCCGGAATAACCGATTCAGTTGTGAAATATGCTCAAACCTATTACATCCCCAATAGTATGAGTTTGTTATTCTCGGCTGTGGTATTTTTGGCAGCCTTGATTGCCGGTTTACTGTTTATTTGGGTCAATCCGAAATCAGTTTCAAAAACCATTACCATTGCCGAACTGATTGGCGGGACCATTCTGGGAATCGCTAATTTTGGGTCACTGTATTTCTTTGTTATGGCATTAAATAACAGTAAACTGGATAGTTCTGCTGTTTTTGGACTGAATAATATTTGTATTGTGATCTTTTCGGTAATAGCCGGGGCGGCTTTGTTCAAAGAAAAACTTTCAAGAGTTAACTTTGCCGGTATCATATTGGCACTCGTTTCCAGTCTGATTTTAATGAACTACTGATGGACGATACGTATAAAACCATATCAAAACCCTGCGAAGGGCTTTTTAAGGACAAAGGCAGCAAATTTATAGCCTATGCATGGCCGGTAACTTCGGAAAACGAAATCAGGGAAATCATTCAAACAATCAAGAAGGAGCACTATTCAGCGCGCCACCATTGCTATGCCTGGCGTTTGGGCCATGAAAAACTGCAATTCAGGGCGAATGATGATGGCGAACCCTCTTCAACAGCAGGAAAACCTATTCTGGGGCAGAT
>JAEUSS010000087.1 GCA_016788685.1 Prolixibacteraceae bacterium
TGTAAATGCTTCAGGGGCAAATCTTACCGGATTGAAGGTTGCTCCGGGGAAAATATATCAGTTTGAGACAGTAGCAAATAGAAGCTATCATTTTTTAGTCAGGCAACCGGATATTCATAAAAAACCAATGAGATGAAAAAATCAATTCTAGCTTTTGCTTCGGTAATCGGATGGATAGGGGCTGAGGCCGGGCAACCGGCTGATCGTCCAAATATTGTATTCATCTTGGCCGATGATATGGGGTACGGCGATGTCAGTTGTCTGAATCCGGAAGGAAAGATTAAGACTCCGAATCTGGATCGGATTGCCCGGTCCGGAGTCGTGTTTACCGATGCCCACTCCGGTTCGGCTGTGTGTACACCGACGCGTTACAGTCTCTTGACTGGCAGATACAGCTGGCGGAGTACACTTAAAAGCGGTGTGTTGTTTGGCTACGACGAAGCAATTATTCCTTCGGACAGAAAAACCGTTGCCGCTATGCTGAAAGATCAGGGATATCAGACCGCCTGTTTCGGAAAATGGCATCTGGGCTGGACCTGGAACAACATTAGTCAAGGTGCCGGAAATGTTGATTTCTCGAAACCCATAACTCACGGACCAACAACTCTCGGATTTGACTATTTCTATGGAATAAGCGGCTCCCTGGATATGGCTCCGTATGTTTATGTCGAGAATGACCGGCCAACTTCGGTTCCTGATCGTGAGACTGAAGGGCATAACCTGCCTGTCGGAGCAGAGGGATACAATGGAGCGTTCTGGAGGAAAGGCCCGACAGGGAGCGACTTTGACCATCAGGACTGTTTGCCCAATCTGACCCGGAGAGCCGTAAAATATATCGAAGAGAAATCGACGACAGGAAAGCCCTACTTCTTATGTTTCCCGATGCCCGCTCCCCATACACCTCTTTTACCTTCGGAAGAGTTTCAGGGAAAATCAGGGGTGAGTCCTTATGCCGATTTTGTGATGATGGTTGACGCGGAGGTGGGCAAAATTCTTGACGCGGTAAAACAAAGCGGGCAGCAGCAAAATACGATTGTTGTGTTTGCTTCTGATAACGGGTTCGCACCGGCAGCCGATCTGAAAGGACAAACAGGTAAAGGACATAATCCGAGTGCAATTTACCGCGGGCACAAAGCCGATTTGTACGATGGCGGACACCGGATTCCTTGTCTGATGCAGTGGCCTGCCAAAATCAGGAAGGCACATGTCGTGTCGCAAACGATTTGTCTGGCTGATTTTGTAGCGACTTTTGCCCAAATCTCGGGTTATCAGTTGGCCGGTAATGAAGCTGAAGACAGTTACAACCTGCTGCCTGCTATCCGGAAACCTGGCTATTCCCGCACAATCCGTGAAGCAACGGTGCATCATTCTGTCAACGGAAATTTTTCGATCCGGAAGGGCGACTGGAAGTTGCTGCTCTCGCCCGGATCTGGCGGATGGAGTTCGCCGACACCCGGGAAGGAAGAGGAAGGGTTACCGCAGGTTCAGTTATACAACCTGAAGAATGACCCGTCGGAAAAAAACAATGTTTATGCCGGGCACCCCGAATTGGTTACTGAATTAAAAGCCTTGCTTCAGAAATACGTTCAGGAGGGGCGCAGTACTCCGGGGAAACCTCAGAAAAATGACGGTGAATATCCATGGAAACAGTTGGAATGGATGGATCAGGAAATAAATTTTTCAAGATAAAAACAATGAGCAAGCTGAACCGCAGACAATTTATACAATCTTCGGCACTGACAACTGCCGGCATGAGTTTTTTCGGGGCTGGTACTCTGTTTGCAAAGACAGCAGGAAAACCCATAGTCCGAAAGCCACATATTATCCTGATCATGACGGATCAACACCGGGGAGATACCTTGGGTTGCATGGGGAATAAGGTTATAAAAACGCCGCATATTGATTCAATAGCGGCAGATGGGGTTTGCTTTGTTAACGGATTTTCATCGACACCAAGTTGCACCCCGGCCCGAACCGGGCTGCTGACCGGACTTGCTCCGTGGAATCACGGAATGCTCGGATATGGTGTTGTGGCCCGGAAATACAAGTTTGAGATGCCTCAGATGTTGCGCGACCTTGGTTATTATACCTTCGGAATCGGGAAAATGCACTGGTATCCCCAGAAAGCATTGCACGGATTTCACGGAACACTGGTTGATGAAAGCGGAAGGGTTGAACAGGAGGGCTTTGTAAGCGATTACCACGATTGGTTTAAACTGCAGGCTCCGGGGGAGAATCCGGATAAAACTGGTATTGGATGGAATGATCACCGGGCTGGCGTTTTTCAATTGGATGAAAAATTGCATCCCACGGCCTGGACCGGACAAACGGCCGTTCAGTTTATTCAGAATTACCAGCAGGAGAATCCTTTATTCCTGAAAATTTCGTTTGCCCGTCCTCACAGTCCTTACGATCCACCGCAACGTTACCTGGATTTATATAAAAATGCTGAAATCCCCGAGCCTGCAATTGGCCATTGGGCTGAACCGTTTGGCGGTTACCCCGAAACTCCCGATGCTGCTTTTGGTAACTTCGGCAAAGCGCACGCCGTCAATTCGAGGCGGCACTATTATGCCAATGTCTCGTTTATTGATGACCAGGTCGGAGAGATAATTCAGGCCTTAAAGAAAAAGGGAATGTACGACAATGCCGTCATTTGTTTTACTTCCGACCACGGAGATATGCTGGGCGATCATCACCACTGGAGAAAAACCTATGCTTATCAGGGCTCGGCCAGTATTCCTTTTTTACTGAAGTGGCCCCGGACAATGGAAACGCAGGTTAAAAGAGGGAGCCGGTTGAATCATCCGGTTGAACTGCGCGATTTTCTTCCTACTTTTTTGGATGCAGCAGGCAGTGAGGCGCCGGCAGATATGGACGGGAAATCCTTATTGAACCTGATCAGGGACAAAAAAGCGGATTGGCGCAAATTTATTGATCTGGAGCATGCTACCACCTACCAAAAAGAAAATTACTGGTGTGCCCTGACTGACGGAAAAATCAAGTATATCTGGTTCTTTTATACGGGCAAGGAACAGTTGTTTGATTTGGCGGCAGATCCGAATGAACTGTCAGACCTTTCAGGAAATGCTAAATACCAGGAACCCTTGGAGGCATGGCGGGCTGAAATGGTTACCCACCTGAGCGAAAGGGGCGAGTCGTTTGTGAAGGACGGGAAGTTGGTTCAGCGTGAGAAAACCATGGTGCTTAGCCCAAACTATCCGAAAGAGACCCGCGGAGAAAAAGAGTTTCTTAAAAGCTGGCAGCTGGACGTAGCGTATTAATAACCTAAACTAAAAAAACATGCAATTGTCAATGAAACGTTTATTCTTTCTGATCATACTGGTCATTTTTTCGTTTTCATCCCGGGCTTGGGAAAACCGGAATCTGCTTCAGCAAAACGCCGATCAGGTTAAACTGAAAGCAAGTTTAATCCTGAACCAGCAATGGGTTACCTATCCCCGGTACAGCGACCGCGCAGCTTGGGATGTGCTGACCAGCGGCGTAAAAGACGAAATTATCCGTAAAGGAGAAAATGCACTCAGTTATGAGTGGAAAGTAATTAAAGCTACTGATTATCTGGAGTATGAACGCAGTGGCTCGCGTAAGGCTATGGAAGACCCGTTTGGAAGCAACAATGCGGCATTGAGTAACCTGGTTCTGGCCGAACTGGCGGAGGGAAAAGGGCGTTTTATTGATCAGATTATCAATGGCATATGGCAGTCTTGCGAGATGACTTCCTGGGCTTTGTCGGCACACCTGAAAGGCGCGCAAAAAGAGCCCGGGGCCTTGCCTTCATACCAGGAAAATGTTATCGATCTGACTTCAGGCGATTTGGGATCTTTTTTTGCCTGGACCTGGTTCTTGCTCAAAGATGAACTGGACAAGGTGAACCCGCTGGTTTCAAAACGTCTGCGGATGAATCTTCAGGAGCGGATTTTGGACCCGTACATGAATCGCAGTGATTTT
>JAEUSS010000110.1 GCA_016788685.1 Prolixibacteraceae bacterium
AATTTAGGAATATGAAAAACATCAAATATTTTGCTTTATCGCTTTTTCTCCTCGCTGGCTTAGCCTCCTGCGAAGATGACAACTACGATGCTCCATCCGAAACATTCAGGGGATCCGTTGTTGATGCGGCAACCAAAGAACCGTTTCAAACAGCTATCGGCAACACCGGTGTCCGGATCAGCATGATGGAATACAGCTGGAGCGACAATCCGACGCCTTATTATATGTATTGCATGCCTGACGGAAAATTCAACAATACAAAAATATTTGAAGGCAGATACGGAATAAAACCGGAAGGTGCATTTGTTCCGCTTCAGGAAGAAACGATTGACATCAAAGGTACGGTTGAAAAAAATTATGAAGTTGAACCTTTCCTCCGCATCGCCTGGGTTGGAGAACCCGTTTTAAATGACAACGGTACTGCAACGATTCAGGTAAAGATCAGCCGCGGTACTGCCAATCCCTCTTATCAGCAACCACTGAAAGAAGCATGGTTGTTTGTCAGCGAAACTCAATATGTCGGAGACTTTAGTTACAGCACGAACTACTCAACTAAACTTTCCGGATCAACACTACCAACTCTTGACCAAACAGTTACAATCACAACAGGTTGGCCGAGTGGTATCGGAACCGGATCTCAGAGAACGTTCCCTGCCTACTCCAGGAAGTATTTCCTCCGGGTTGGCGCGCGAACCGACATTCAGGTCAACAGCACCAATGTATACAACTATACAACGGTTAAGGAAATCACAACAAAATAAAAGATAATTCATTGTGAAAATCCCCGAAGAATCCGGATAACGGGTAATTCGGGGATATTTTTTTGAAGGCCGGTCTACCGGGATCTTTTCTGTATCATTCCTTCATTTATCTTTTAAAACATTTCATACATTTACTCAATCATAAAAAAATCATTTTTCTGTACCCAACAAGATGAAGCTAGAAGTAAATCATAATAGTTCAACCCCCTTGCACATGCAGGCCGAGCAGCTTTTACGAGACCTGGTTGCAAAAAAAGAATATCAGGAAGGAAAACTACTCCCCAGCGAGGTTGAACTCTCCAAACAACTTGGTATTTCCAGGAATACACTCAGATACTCCATCCTGAAACTGGTAAATGAAGGGTTATTATCGCGCAAAAAGGGATTCGGCACCAGAGTGTCCCGAAAAGGTGTTCTGGGAAGAGCAAAAAACTGGCTGAGTTTCACCCAAGAGATGAAAGCAATGGGCATTGCTGTGTGTAACTTTGAACTGCATGTAGGCTGGCAAATACCCGACAAAGATGTAAGCAACTTTTTTGATCTGAAGCCCGACTCCAAAGTACTGACTCTTGAACGTCTGCGCGGCAAAGAAAATTTCCCGTTTGTCTACTTTATTTCCTATTTCAATCCCGCAATCGGGATGACCGGGAATGATGACTTCAGCCGTCCTCTGTATGAAATTCTGGAAGAAAAATACGATGTAAGGGCATCTTTGTCGTACGAAGAAGTATCGGCCATCAAGGCAACTCCTTTTTTATGCCAGAAACTTG